>DGIK01000225.1:5110-64344 GCA_002393195.1 Bacteroidales bacterium UBA3824
GAGACCACCACGGGCGGCAACGCCCTCAAATTCTACGCATCCGTGCGCCTCGACGTGCGCCGCATCGGTCAGATAAAGGACGGCGACGACGTTACAGGCGGCCGCATCAAGGTAAAGGTTGTGAAAAACAAAGTTGCGCCGCCATTCAAGAAGGCAGAATTTGACCTGATGTTTGGCACGGGCATTTCGGCGGTAGGCGAATTAGTGGACTTTGCCGTCGATATGAACATCATCAAAAAATCCGGCTCGTGGTTCAGCTACGGCGACAGCAAGCTCGGTCAAGGCCGCGACGCCGTTCTCAACCTCCTTGGCGAGGACGAGACGTTGAAATCTGAAATTGAGGCAAAAGTACGCGCCCAACTCCGTGGCGAAGACTACAACCCCATTGAAGACCCCGACGGCGACACCGAAGCCGGCTTGGCAGCAATCGCAGCACAGGAAGCGGCAGAAGAATAGTTGGATAATTATTGAAATCAATACGAAACATCCCCGCTCAGTTTGAAATCAATGATGGGGATGTTTTTTTTACTACAACGACGAAGACGATTATTACGATGAAGACGACGAATACTAAAAGGTAATTGCCCTTCGTCAAGTTCCCAAAAATAATTGTTATTTTTATGATTTACTAAACACTAAACATTTACTTATGAGAAGACTACTTTTACAATTTGCGATGCTTGTAATCGCAATTCTTTTGGCTGACAGTGTAGCAGCACAGCCCGGCGGACAGCCACAAGCACCGTCGCCAGTTGTCAACAAGGACAACACCGTTACATTCAATTATCAAAGCAAGACCGCCCAAAAGGTGGAAGTTGACGTTCAGTTTGCTGGTCGCCACGAGATGAAGAAGGGCGACAACGATGTCTGGACTATCACCCTCGGACCCACCACGCCTGACATCTATCCGTATTGTTTCATTGTGGACGGATTGCAGGTGATGGATCCGCAGAATCCCGAATGGTTCCCCAACGAGGGCTTCAAAAACAGCCTCCTCGATATGCGCGGCGACGGCAACTTGCCCCACGCCCTCAAAAACGTTCCCCACGGCAGTGTAGAGTACGTTCAGTATTGGTCGGACGCTACGGGCGTATTCTCCAATGCCATCGTCTATGTGCCGCCGTCGTATTACAACGGCAAGAATCAGAAATATCCAGTGATGTACCTCATCAGCGGCACTACTGACACCGAGGAAGTGTATTTTAAGGTGGGCAAGATGAACCTCATTCTCGACAATCTCATTGCGCAGGGCAAGGCCAAGGAGATGATAATCGTGCTTCCATACGGCAACCCCGCCCGCATCGCAGCCACAAGGGGAGAGACAGAGATGATGCAGTTTAACCTCTTCGACAAGGATTTCCTCGACAACTTGATGCCCTTCGTTGAGAAGAATTACCGCACCATCAACGACGCCGCCAATCGTGCAATCGGCGGATTCTCCCGTGGTGGTAATCAGGCGTTGAGCATTGGTCTCAATCATTTGGACAAATTCTCGCATCTTTGCTCTTACAGTTCGTTCACGATGTTGAGGGATGGACAGTTGGACGATGCCAAGTCCCTCAATTCCAAGATAAAACTCTTCTGGCTCGGTGTTGGCAGCGATGATTTTCTCTACGGCAACGCTCGCGATTTTATGGTGGAACTCGACAAGCACAACATCAAGAATATGAAGGTGATAACCTCCGACAAGCATGGTCACACTTGGATGAACGCCCGTTACTTCTTGGAGGAATCGTTGCCTCGCCTATTCCAATCCAACCCCTACAAGGGCGCAAATATGAAGGTAACACTCCCCGAAGCCAATCAGAATCAGCAATTTACTCCCGGTGTAATGGCAAGGATGTTTCCCAAGCCTGTCATTTCGCCTGAATATTACAAGGACGGCAGCGTAACATTCCGCCTTAAAGCCGACAACGCCAAGGAAGTAAAACTCGATTTGAATCAACTTTTTGGCGGTCAAAAGACAATGACTAAGGATGCCGACGGAGTTTGGAGCATCACAATTGCCACCGACCGTCCCGACATTTATCCTTATGGTTTCATTGTTGACGGCACGAATATGAACGACCCCAACAATATGGAACTCTTCCCAAATGAAGGTTTTAAGGGCAGCCTTGTTGACATTCGTTCCAACAAACCAACAATTCAGGACGTACAGGACGTACCGCACGGCAAAGTTGCGTATCGTTTCTATCATTCCAACACCCTCGGCATCGAGCGTCCGCTGTGCGTTTACACACCCGCAGGTTATCAGCCCGATGGCAACGAAAAACTTCCTGTCCTCTACCTTATTCACGGTATGACAGATACTTACGAGACATGGTTCAAGGTTGGACACGCCAATACAATCCTCGACAATATGATTGCGCAAGGTCTCTGCAAGCGTATGATTGTCGTTATGCCTTACAACAATCCTTATCCCGAACTCATCCGGGCAGGTAAGGCAGACCGTTACGATCCCCTCGACACCAAGAAGATAGTTGATGAGACAATGAATGAACTCATTCCTTATATCGAGAAAAATTTCAACGTTCTCACCGACGCCGACAACCGCGCAATCTTCGGATTCTCGCTCGGCGGACGTCAGACCCTTGCAACCGGACTCGGCAACCCCGACAAATTCCATTACGTAGCGGCATTTGCTCCGGCAATCTTCGGCCCCGAAATCACCGAAAACTTCTCCAACGGCACATACGCCAAGCCCGAAGTATTGAAATCTAAACTCAAAATGCTTTGGCTCGGCACCGGCAAGTCTGACTTCTTGTTGCAGTCGTCCCTAACCTTGGACAAGTTTATGACTGAAAACGGCCTCACCCACACCTTCTACAACCCTGAAGGCGGACACACGTGGATGAACTGCCGCGACTACCTCGAACTCGCTGCAAAACAGGCATTCAAGTAAAATCGCCCCCCGCCTACGGCGGTCTCGATTTTTCTCTCAACGTGAATTTAAGCGAATTATAACGAATTAAAACGAATTATTTGGCATTGTAATTCGTTTTAATTCGTTATAATTCGCTTTAATTTTTGTTTAGAAACAAGACAAAACGTCAGTTTTGTCTGAAATATTGTCATTATACAATGACAATATTTCAGTTGATTCGCGTTAAGTCTGTCATTTTGTCGTGAAAAATAACCATTTTCTCCATTGGCACACAGATTGCAAACTTGGTATGTGAAAGCGCAACTGAGAGCCGCAAGGCAATCGGGGAACTTCCAAAAATTACAGTCAACAATAGATAAACAAAGAACCAATTAAATGGAGGACCAAAAAATGTTACAGAGATTCTTTAACAACAACGACTTCGATTTCTTCAACAACGACGTATTTTTCCCGTCATTGTTCAAAAACAACAAGATGGACTCCATTCCGCCGGTAAACGTAAGCGAAACCGAGAATGGTTACGACATCGAGGTTGCCGCACCGGGCTACGACAAAGGCGACTTCAAGGTTGACGTCGATAAAAACGTCCTTACTATCTCCGCTGAGAAGAAGCAGGAGGAGGAAACGGGCGACAAAAAATCTGGCAAAAACTACCGCAAGGAGTTCAGTTTCACGCAGTTCCAACGCTCCTTTACATTGCCTGACGACGTTGACACCGAAAAAATCACTGGCAACTACACCAACGGCATCCTCAAACTCGAAATTCCTCACGGCGCACAAGCACCCAAGAAATCGATTGAGATAAAATAACGTAAACATTTCATTTGCATTAAAAAAATCCCTCGCGCATCTGATGTGCGGGGGATTTTTTTTATTAGTTGTTAATAATTTTCTATTTTTGTCGTTAATACTAATGAAAAACAATCAACCATAATGAAATTAACACTCTCAGAAATCATTTCGGAACTTGAACGCCACTTCCCGCCCGCGTTGCAGGAGGATTACGACAATGCTGGTATCCAGGTGGAGGCGGGTGATGGCTATATTAATAAGTGTCTTGTAACACTCGACGTAACTGAAGCTGTCGTCGATGAGGCGGTCAAGAAGGGCTGCAACCTCATCATTGCCCATCACCCGATAATCTTTGGCAAGGGGCTCCGGCATATCACAATGCAGACACCGACAGAAAGAATCATCTATAAGGCGGTAAGCAATTCGATATCAATCTATTGCGCCCACACAAATGCCGACGCGGTTCTCGAAGGCACGTCGAAGGCGATGATGGAGACCATTGGTATCGAAAGTTATCGCATCCTATCGCCCAAAACTCCTGGCGACCTTACCTGCGGCAGCGGTGCAATCGGCGACCTTCCAGAGCCGATGGACGCGATGGAGTTTCTCAAAAAAATCAAACAAGATTTCCAATGCGGTGCAATTCGTCATACCGCCATCGTCAAAGACAAAGTGAAGCGCATTGCGGTATGCTCAGGCTCGGGCAGTTTTCTCTTGAACGAGGCAAAAAGGCTCGGCGCAGATGTTTTTGTGTCGGGCGACTTCACATATCACAAGTTTTTTGATGCCGACGGACGCATCATAATTGCCGATTTGGGACATTATGAAACAGAAATTGGAATAAAAAACATTTTTGTTGATATATTACAAAAAAAATTTTGTAACTTTGCGGTCGAGAAATCGGACATAAATACGAATCCAATAAAATATCTATAAAATGGCAGATAACAAGAAGACGGTAGAGGCAACGGTGGAAGACAAACTCCGTGCGTTGTACGCATTGCAGACCATCGATTCCAAGACCGACGAAATTCACCGTCAGTGCGGCGAACTCCCCCTCGAAGTGCAGGACAAGGAGGATGAACTCGTGGGCCGTGAGACCCGCATCACCAAATACAAAAACGAAATCGCTGCCTGCGAGAAGGAAATCGCGCAGTACAAAAACGACATCGAAGTTGCCAAAGACAACATCAAGAAATACGAGCAGCAGCAGATGCAGGTGCGCAACAACAGGCAGTTTGATTCCATCACCAAGGAAATCGAATTTCAGAATCTTGACATCGACTTCAAGACCAAGAAGATTCGCGAGGTTCAGATGGCGATGGTCACCAAGAAAAACAAACTCGAAGAGGAGCAGGAGAAGCACGCCGAATGTCAGAAGGAACTCGACCGCAAGAAGAGCGAACTCGACTCCATCATCGAATCCACCCGCAAGGACGAGGAATCTCTTGCCAAGAAGCGCGAGACACTCACTGGCAAAGTGGAGGAACGTCTTTTGACCGCATACGAGCGCATCCGCAAGGGTCACAAAAACGGGCTTGCTATCGTCCGCGTTATGCGCGAGGCGTGTGGTGGCTGTTTCAACAAGATTCCCCCGCAGCGTATGATTGATGTAGCCACGCACAACCGCATCATCGTATGCGAATACTGTGGTCGCATCCTCATCGACAACGACCTCGCTGACGAGGTAGAGCCCAGGCCCGAGGTTGCCGAGGTTGCCGAGCCTGCCAAGGTCGAAAAAACTGCAACGGGCAAATAATTTGTCGCTTTGTCATAAAAAGCCACGAAACGCCATCGATGTTTTTCGTGGTTTTTTCATATTATTTTGTATTTCTATCCAAAATAATAATCACAAATATTGCACGTTATAAAAAGAAATTGTATATTTGCAACGATTAACATTAAAAACAACAAAACAATGAAAACCAACAGACTATTCTACGCGCTTATTGCGCTGCTGCTCATGCTGCCGGTATTCTCGATGACATCGTGCAGCGAGGAAGACGCACCGACCAACACAGATGAAGAAAAATCCCGAAATGCTCTCTATCAACAAGACGCACCGACCTACACTCACTCTGTAGCCGACCTTAACGGCACTTGGCTTTGGGAAACCACCGAGAGCGAGGATTTTTCGGAATTTTACGTATATATTTCGCAGGGCAGTGCTTCTGACGAAATCATAATCAGCAATTTCGGTGGACAGAGCAAGGAGGAGACGATTACTGCCAAGGTGAGCGGCACTACATTCACTTTTGCCGGCGTATTGAATGGTGGCGAGATGGAAATCAAGAACGGCATCGGAACAATAATGGGCGGCTATCAGAGCATATCCATAAGTTTCGAATACAATGTAGGGGAAGGCGACCAAGTCTGCAAGGCCAACCTCAGCTCCCAGAAAGAACTGTCGAAGAAGGCTTTGGTAGGCGTGTCTGCCAAGTAACGGAATTTTTTGGGTTAACTTTTACACGGTCGGTATTTCTGCAATGAAATCGACCGTGTTCTTTTAATATTAGGAGGGCAACATTATGAAAACGTTATCAATCAAAAAATTTTTTGTCTTGCTGTCCGTCGTGATTTTGGCGGCATCCTGCGGCAAGGAAGACAACAATGGAGTCAGCAATGACAATGGCGACGAACCTTCTGTATTTGACAAGAATGTTGTCGCATATTCCATCTCTGTGACTAAGAAAACGCAGTTGCTCTCCAAAAGCACAGGCGACGACGATACCTCTCTCCCGGAATATTTCGTGAGCGGCGACTACCTCGAAGTTTCCGGCGATGGCGTGAGCGGCATCCTGACGTTGAAGAAAGGATGCGAAAACCAATCGTCCGTCATATTTGAAGGCACGCTGAAACTCGCCGACGGCACAACGCTTACAGACAACACACCCCTATCCGTCACCCTCAAAAACACCAGCAACGGCAACGACGGCAAAATTCTCTCTGTCGGCGAAATTATGAAAGCCGCGACATTGGAAGAGGCATACCAAAAGTACAGCAGCCTTACTGCGACATTCTGTTACGGCGAAAGCGACCATGTTTCTCTCGTAGAAAACAATGCGTTTGTTGAAATCAAAGGACGTGTGGGCGAACAATCCGTCACTGTCAATTCTCAGACGTATCCTCTCACAGACGGTGCTGTTTGTCTTGCTGTTGCGGACAATACTGAACTTGAATGTGATCTCGTTCCTGGTGGTTCGATGACGGTTAGGTCATTGAGCAAGAGTACTCCTATTGATGCTTCCAACGAAATTACTGGTATTTTTTCTGTTGGCGCAGACAAAATAGTTCGTTTTAGCAAAAGTAATTTGCAGTACGACAAGAACCGCAGAAAGTTTGTATTCGCCGACAATCAATACGACTACAAAGGTAGTTCCGAGGGCAATATTATAGACCTTTTTGGCTGGGGTACAGGCAATAATCCCACAGAAAGTAGTGCCTCTAATGCAAAATATACTGATTTCAACGACTGGGGCGCGAAGGTTGGCTCAGGCTGGCGTACACTTTCGCAAAATGAGTGGGCCTACCTTCTTGGTGCCCGTCATGATGCAGAAGCAAAGAATTATTTTGGATATGTTGTCTTCCTGTCAAATGATAAAAAAGATACTCTTGCCTACAAGTTTGGGCTGATAATTCTTCCCGACGATTGGATTGTATCCGATGGACAATACATACTATTGGAAGATAACACCTATTCCGTAGAAGAATGGGCTGATATGGAACAAGCTGGCGCAGTATTCATCCCGGCAACCAATGAGCAAAGTTTTTCCGATACAAAAAAGATAATGTATGGCTCATATTGGACATCCTCATTCCTTAGCGATGCCTTCTCTTTGCGGATGCAAATAACCCACAGTTACCGTGAGTTTAATGGAAATCATATCTATGGTTATGGCTTTTCAGAGTACATCCGCAGCAACAAATTTTCTGTACGTTTAGTAAAAGATATTTAACTTCAAGTATCCATTGAGCATTTTTTTCAGTGGATGATTGTAGTTTTCGATTACCCACCTCTAAAAAAACTTTTGGAAATACCTCTTGCGAAGTATTCCCAAAAGTTTTTTTCATAGTTGAAACTATAATATTTTTTTCGCCTATGAAATAATCCTTGTTGTGCCGAAGCCCAAGCCGTGTGTCGGTGTCTTAGGCGTAAAGGCAGAGGTTGCGGTCCTCTATCATCTTGCGGAGATTGATAAGCGCGTACCTCATACGACCGAGTGCTGTGTTGATGCTTACTCCGGTCTGGTCTGCGATCTCCTTGAAACTCATTTCGCCGTAGTGACGCAACAAGATTACTTCTTTCTGGTCGTCAGGAAGTTCGTTGATGAGCTGCCTAACCTCAAACTCTATACGATTCTGTACAAGACGGTCCTCGATATTGACGTCCGCAAACTTCTTACTATTGAAAAGATCTGCCTCAGTACTGTCGGAAGACGTTACCTTTAAGTGCTTCTCCCTGCGGTAATGGTCGATTATCAGGTTATGCGAGATGCGTACTACCCACGAGAGGAATATGCCCTTCTCCATATACCTGCCCTTGCGAAGCGACTTGATCACTTTGATGAAGGTCTCCTGAAATATATCCTCCGCCAATTCGCGATCCTTGACATTGAGCATTATGTAAGTGAATACTTTGCTCTTATGACGCTCGAAGAGGGTCTTTATACAATTGCCGTCGCCGTTCTCTATGAACGCATTGACGAGCTCCTGGTCTTTCATTTCTACGTAAGCCATGGTATTTCTGTTTTTAGTTAATACGTGTAGCTCTCAACTTATAGGCGTTCCTCCTTTATTTTAAAGTTAGTAATTATTGTTGACTGTGTTTGTATGTTTTTGAGTTTGTTACTTTGTTTGTCTGTTTTGATGAGTTATACGTAACAAACTGAAAAAATGTTGCATGAATTTATGTTAAAAAACATAAAAAACAGCGTCATTTTGCATAATTAATTGCAAAAACTTCGCCAAAAAACGTTTGCATAGATTTTTTTTTGCATTTATCGGCAAAATCTGCGGCAATTATGAGGAAAATTTGTATTTTTGACGCACAAATATTAACGTTAATCCCAAACATTATAATTACAGACATGAAAAACATTTCGATAGGTATCGACATAGGCGGCACCAACACCGTGATTGGAGCCGTTGCAGACGACGCTACAATCATTGCCGAGGCTTCGCTCTCCACTCAGAAGTATGTGGTGCTTGATGATTACATCAACGCCTTGGTATCCAACATCAAAGACATCCTCGCCAAATGCGGCGAACACACCCTGCGTGGCATCGGTGTGGGCGTACCGAACGGCAATTTTTACAGTGGCGCGATAGAGATGGCGCCCAATCTGCCTTGGAAGGGCAAGGTGATGTTGGCAGACCTTCTGCGCCGACATTTCGACACCAAAGTCGTAGTAACCAACGATGCCAAAGCAGCCACAATCGGCGAGATGGTATATGGCGGTGCCAAAGGCATGAAGAATTTTGTGATGATTACCCTCGGCACGGGGCTCGGTTCGGGCGTCGTTGTCAATGGAAGCCTCGTGTATGGTGCGGACGGCTTCGCGGGCGAATTTGGACATTCGGTGGCGATACCCGGCGGGAGGGAATGTGGCTGCGGACGTCAGGGCTGTCTCGAAACTTACGCATCAGCCACCGGCATCAAGCGCACGGCGTTTGAATTGATGGCTAAATACAACACGCCGTCCAAGATGCGCGACATTCCGTTTTCTAAACTCACGAGCAAAGACATCTATATATTTGCGACGGAGGGCGACGCGCTCGCATTGAAGGCGTTTGATTTCACCGCCGACATACTCGGACGCAAACTCGCCGACCTTTGCACGGTATTGAGTCCCGAGGCTGTGTTTATTTTCGGTGGACTTGCCAACGCCAAGGAGCTAATTGTGGATGCCACAAAGAAATACATGGAGCAGTATATGCTGCCCGTGTTCAGAAACAAGGTGAAGGTATTGCCGTCGGCATTGCTCGGCACCAATATCGCTGTGCTCGGCTCCGCGGCCCTCGTCGCTTAAACAACATTTTTAACTCTAATCCATTATGAAGAGCAATACTATAACTGTAACATCGTCGGAAAATTCTGGCGATGTTATATTGACGGTGAAACGTAACAAGTTTCCGTGGTGGATATTCTTGTTTCTGTTGCCGCTGATATTGCTGATACCCATAAAGAGGGACATCAACATACAATACGCGCAGCAGGGCAGCGACATTGCAGTCGCAAAGGCCGCCGCCACTGTTACATATCCCGTGACATCCACTTTTGGCGGCAAGACAATGCTTACTGTCAAGGACACCACCGACACCGAAGGCAAGATGGTGATAAGGGACGTGGCAGAGCCGCTGTGGTACAAGTTGTTTGGCGGTCATAGCGATTCGCTTTTTACGAGTTGTGGCAATGGCTGTTACAGCCTCAAAAATGCTGGTTACAAGTACCGCGACTTCCCGCCCGACGATTTCAAGAAAGTATATCTTGGGGCTGTGGCAAGCGTGGAGACACTGTTTGTGGCAGATGCCGACGACGGAGAGCCTATTCCCGAGGCTGACATTCTACTTGTTCGCACTGTGGATGGCAATTCCACTTCCGATAATGTCAAGTCTGATGTAGCAGGTCAGTTTGACATCAAGGGTATGCCACTATGTGGTACGGTCAAGGTGGTTGCGTCCAAGGAAGGTTACGAAAATGACACTCTCGAGGCATCGCTTTTTGACATCAGCAATATGACCGACGAAGAAAAGACCTTGCACTTGAAACCGTTGAAAGGTTGCGTGAAAGTCATAGTCAAAAACCTGAATACCAAGACATTGCTGACAGACGCTACGGTAACATTGGAAATCAACGGTGCGGCTCGTACTATGAAGACCAATACCAATGGTGTTGGCGTGGGTATGTTTGATTCGTTGAGGATCAGCAGCACCTTGAAATTCACCGCGTCCAAGGCTGGCTACGCCGACACGACGCTTTCGGGCTACACGGTGCAGCAGTTTATGAACCTCGACGAGGAGAAGCGTACAATGTATCTGCGTCCGCTCACCAAGTCGCTTGTATTCAAGAATGTGGACGGCACAGGCGCGGCACTGTCTGGCGTCAAAAACGAGATTTACAAGAATGGCAATCTCATCGCCACCGAGTACAGCAACAATGCCGGCGAATTTGTTGTGGCAAATATTTTGGATTCTGACAAGCTTTCAATCGCCGCCACCAAGACGGGTTATAATGGCAACAATACCAAGGTCAAGAACAAGACTTTGGCGCAATTGAACACTCAGGATTCGCGCACTATTCCGCTTACGAAGATTGAGCAGCCGAAGCCCACGCCTCCGCCGCCAAACAACAACAAACAGGACGACCTCAAAGGCGAGAGCGGCGACCTCCGTATCAATCTCCAATGGTATTGCCGTACCGACCTTGACCTTCACGTTATCGATCCCTGTGGCAACGAAATTTATTTCTCCAAGCGTAAAGCGACGTGTAATGGCGGTACGGGTATTCTCGACCTCGATGCCAACGCACTCATCGGCACCACTACGCGCCCGCAGGAAAACATCTATTGGTTGAAGCCTTCGCCGGGCACTTATACCATCAAGGTGGTTTGCTTCAAGTGGCGCGAAAGGTCTCAAAATCCGATTAGTTACAATATTTCGATTGTTGATAAAAACGGCCGTGTAGATAAGCGCGGCACGATAGCCAAGGGTCAGACAATTACCGTGTGCAAGCATACGGTGAATTAAAGTTTATAAGAATTATTGGTGAAAAAAAATATCAAAGTCCGCCAGAATAATCTTCTTTATTTCAGTCCCTCTCTTTAATGAAGATGGGCGGACTTTGGTGTTTTTTGAAATTTCTTTTTTTGTTATAATTATTATCTGTAACCGCGTTCTTGCAGTTCAGCTTTTACGTATAAAATGTCGTCTTGGTGCCACATGTCGTTTTCCCATTTTTGGATGTTGGCGGCTACCTTAGAATATACTTTTCTGCCGGTCTTGCAGTCGGTGTAATAACACCATTTGGCAAATTCTTCGTCAACGGAACCGCCTTCGTCTATCTTTTTGCGAAGGCCGCTTTTGAGCAGCGATCCGATTCCCTTGCTGAATACGAAGTGTGCAAGTACGATTTTGCGGCTGCCCCTTATCTCGGGGTAAAGTTTGTTGGCTGTTGCATACGAGACTTTGAAATCGGCTCGTAGCAGGCTGTCGGCGAAACGCTCCGAAATCTGCTCCGGAAAGCTCTCGCCCTGTTGTATGACGTGTCCGTAGCCTATTGTAAGTTTGCCTGAGACACATCTGTAGGCTCTGCCGTTTGCAAAGCCTTCGTGAAGTTTGATGAAGTCGATGGCGGCTTCATAGTTTTTGCGCTCGCTCTCGGCAATGCTCTGATCCAAGGAGAATACAGTGTTGTCGAGTGTAGCGATTCTGCTGTCTTTGATGTAGCGTCCGCTCGTAAGTTCGTTGCAATACAAGGCGACTGCTATCAGCAACAGCAGGGTCGTCAAAAGTTTTTTCATGTTGATTAATATTTAGAAGTCGCGAAGAAACACGGCTTCCGACGGGACACAATGCCGGTGTGAAGAGTTGCCGGCTCGTATGTAATGTATTGTACTCAATATTTAGGGTTAAAAAGTCCATCCCGTCGATATTTCGTTTCCAAATCCGGGGCAGTAGGTCGCAATGTTGTGTTTTAGATGCGTCAGACCGCCTCGCGCCACCATTTTAGTGACGGTGCAAAGTTGGGAAAAGATTTTGACTTTTAGTTTACGCCAATTTTAAGATTTGTTTAATTTAGCAATTGGGTCGGTTTGGTGTCGAGGTTTTTGAGACGGAAGTAGAATGTGGAGCCTTCGTTGGGCGCAGATTCGAGCCAAATGGAGCCTCCAAGTATGTCTATGTAGCCTTTGCACAATGAAAGACCCACGCCCACGCCGTCGTATTTGCGTTCGAGGACGTTTTCTGCTTGTTGGAATGATGTGAATATGCTTTCGTGCAGCTCCTTGCGGATGCCTATGCCCGTGTCGCGGACGAAGAAGGTTATGTAGTTGTCCTCTATGTTGTATCCGTATGATACGCTGCCTTTGCTTGTGAACTTGATGCCGTTGGAGATGAGGCACGTGAGCGTTTTTTTCACCTTGTAGCTGTCGGTTACTATGTTGGAATCGTCGTCTGACACCGATGGCTGCGGTATCAGGTCTATGTGCTTGGCGTGCGCGAAGGTCTCCATTTCGTTGTAGATGGTCTTGAGCATCGAATTGACATTGACCGACGATATTGTGGCCTTGCTCTGCTGTGTCTGCAACTTGGACATCTCCATTATGTTCTCTATTATATAAAGGAGTCGCTTGCTTGCCTGCGATATGTAATCGACGTAGAGTCGGTCTTTGTTGGAGAGCGATGTCGATTTTGCCAGTAGTTGCCCAAAGCCGATGATGGAGTTCATAGGCGTGCGTACTTCGTGCGACATATTGGCAAGGAACGCGGTCTTGAGCTTTTCGTTTTGCTCGGCGCGTTCCTTTTCCTCCACGAGTTGACACTTGTATTGTCGCTCCTTGATTTCTGCTACCATGAGCGGCGATATGTAGTCGGCAAGGCCTTGTACGAAGTTTTTCGCTTTTGGGGTGAATGTGGTCTGCG
The DNA here is from genome assembly GCA_002393195.1 of Bacteroidales bacterium UBA3824. Lineage (GTDB taxonomy): Bacteria > Bacteroidota > Bacteroidia > Bacteroidales > UBA3824 > UBA3824. Next base: position 18,426 of record DGIK01000225.1, read on the forward strand.
GGTCGGTACAGGAGATGATGCCTATCACCTTGTCCTTGTCCATTACGGGAGTGGTGAGTATCTCGTTGCAATCGAATGTGTTGGTCTCGATCAGTTGCTCTTTGGAATCAAAGACTATTTCGAGTCCGTTGTTTTTGATTTCGAATATGAGGTCGCCGTTGGCGTCTGGGGACGGCAAATACCCCTTGTCGTTGTGAGCAAGGCAAATCACTTCCCTGTCTTGATGTACGTAGCCGATGAATCCGCCACGGCTGCCGGTATTTTTCAAAACGAAGTCCAGCACTACTTTGTATAGGCTCGCGTCGTGTCCGAGGGCGAATGCTTTGGAGATTTCGTTTTTGATCATCAAGTCGTTTCGTACTTCGATTTCGTGCTTGATGTCGTTGAACACCGCCGCCGAAAATCCTTTCCTCGGCGAGTAGGTGCGCACTTCAAAGTGTTTTTTGGTGGCTGGATGGTAATATTTGCCACTGTACGAATTGCCGGTGAGGGCCGATTTGGCGAGTATCCTCATCACGCTCTCATCTATGTCTGGTATTACGTCGTCGATGTTTTTGCCGATGGCTTGCTCCTTGTCTTTGTCGAAGTATATCTCGAAGGCGGAGTTGATGTCGAGTATCTGGTGGTTTGTGATGTTGCCCTTGTCGTCGGTAATGCCTTTGAGAAACACGAATCCAGACGACATGTTTTCAAACAGCATCTTGAAGTTGGTCTCTTCGGAGGATTCGGTTATTTTGTTGACATTTTTAATAATGAATAGTACTCCGTCGTTCATCGCCGCCGCCTTGATGTTGAAGGCTTTGTCGTTGGAAGTGTTGAGGAGGAGTTCTACCATTTGTTTGCGGTCGGCTTTGAGGGAGGCAATCTCCTCGTAGTCGCCCATTGCAAACTGCGCCGGCATCAGGTCGAAGAATCCCTTGCCAAGAGCTTCGTTTTTGGTGACGCCAAGGAAACGCGCCGCCGACGAATTGAGGGTGCGTATTCTGTAGCTCGTCCATTCGCAATATATCGCCATATCGTCGTGCGACTCGATAAGCGCATCAAGCAGGAGGTAGCCAACGCCATCGCCCGCTTGATTAATGCAGAATGTCCCTGCCGGATATGTCGATACATCGTTTTTCATTTTGCCTTTTTTATGCCGTCCAAAGGTATATAAAAGTTTCTATATATAAAAAATTTTTTTCAATTTTTTTCGTCATTTTTTTGCGGCTCGCGTGGTAGCGTGATGATGAAGGATGAGCCTTTGCCGAGCGTGGATTCTATGTTGAGCGTGCCTTTGTGCCGCTGTATGAACTCCTTGGAGATTATCAGACCCATACCCGTGCCGGTCTCTCCCGATGTGCCTTTGGTGGAATTGAGCTCAATGGTGCCGAGTATTTTTTTGATGGTCTCTTGTGTCATTCCCACGCCGTTGTCTTCTATGGTAATCTCTGTGTTGTCGGCTGTCTGGCTTGAGCTTATCACGATGAGCCCGCCTTCGTTGGTGAATTTGATGGCGTTGGAGACGATGTTGCGGATTATGGTCTGCAGCATCGGCTTGTCTGCCCATACGGTGTCGTCGGTTGTGGTGCTGTTGATGAGCATTATGTGCTTGCGCTCCGCCTGCACTTTGATTTCGTTGAGGGTTTCGGCGGCGGTGGCGTGCACGTTGAGGGTTTCGGGGTTGAATTGTATGGTGTTTTGCTGTGTGCGCGCCCATACGAGCAGGTTGTCGAGGAGTTCGTATGCGCCTTTCGCTGATTGGTGCAATACCTTAGCCATATCTACGGAGCGTTGGTCCACTTCGGGGTTGAGCCGGCGTGTGAGCAGTTCGGAGAGTCCGTTGATGGCGTTGAGCGGGTTGCGGAGGTCGTGCGCGATTATGGATATAAACTTGTTTTTGGTGTCGATTGCCTTTTGGAGCTCGCTGTTGCGGTCGTCGAGCATTACGTTGAGTTTTTTGAGCTGGCGTGCGCGATCCTTGTTTTCTTGGAGGATGCGCGTCTCTTCGGTGATGTCGTTGATGATGGCAGCCACGAAGTTGGGCTCCGGCATATACATATTGACCTGAAAGTCTATCTCCTTGTCGGGCAAGTGAGTCTTGAAACTTACCGACCGCCCCGTTTCGGCGACGTTGAGCAACGCTTTGTAAAAATCTGCCGGATACAAGGGGTTGTTTTCTCTCATACGGTTTCCGTAACGCTTTGTGGTGTCAGTTCTTACGATTTCGCTTAGTTTGGCGTTGCCTTCGCGGAAATAGAGGTTGCCGTCCTTGTACTCCGCGAGCAGGAATCCCGAGGTCATATTGTCGAATAGCAGCTGACGTTTGGTCTTTTGGAGTTGGAGCGAGTTGTTTATTTTTTGGAGGTAATTGGCGAGGTCGCGGTTTACCTTCATCTCTTCCTCCGAATTGTCGCGTGATTCGCGGAGGTCGCAGATGGTGGATGTGAGTTCCTGGATGGCGTTTTGCTCGAAGGTAACGTCTTCGATGTTCACTATTACCGTGCGCCTCGTGCCGTAGTCCATAGGCACCATCGAAATCCTGAGCGACCTCTTGTGCGGACGCCCGTCTCGCTGTATCTGTGCGTATGAGAATATTTTTTTGATTACCTTTTTGCCGGAGGAGAATACCTCGTTTACCAATTCGTAGAGCTTGCAAAATTCGCAGTTTTGGGCGCACCTGCCGCCGTCTTCGTGAAAATTTTGGCACGAAAGCAGGTCGCAAAACATCCTATTGAAGGCGTCTTCTTTCTCGATGTTGTACTTGTTGCAGAATGTGGCGTTTGCAAATAGTATGCGCCCCATATCGTCGGTGATTACCATCATCGCGGGCATCGTGTCGAGGAATACTTCAAGGTTGGTGTTGTGGAAGTGCCTCAGCTGATTGAACCTCTCAAAAATGCACTTGACTTTCGCCTCGAAGATGTTTTGGTCCAATGGCTTGCGGATGAAGTCGTCGATATTGAGTTCAAAGGCGCGGCAAATCAAGTCTTTCTTCTTCTCGGAGCCGTATAGCACCACCATTTTGTAAGGTTTGGCTTCTTGGATGAGAGTTTCGAGCGCGGAGTCGTCCGTTACCGAGTCTATGTCAACGAACACGGCGCGGATGTCAACGTCGGTGATGTATCTGCCGGCGTCGCCCACGGTCTCCAAGCAAATAAATTCGTAGCCGAGCTGTTCTAAAACGTCGGTAAAAATTTTTTTGCAGGAATCGTCGTTGCCATTTATGATAAGTACCTTTGACATTGTAAGTTGTAATTATTTTTTATTTCAAAAAACCGCCAATTATGCCGCTGAACTCCGCGAATGCCTTCTCCAAGTCGTCGTTGACTACAACGTGGTCAAACATCGGTGCGCGCTGCATCTCCTGCGCTGCCTTGGAGACACGCTTGTCGATTTCCTCGATGGAATCGGTGCCGCGTCCCACGAGCCTGCGCCTCAGCTCCTCCACCGACGGCGGCTGTATGAATACGGAGATGGCATCGTCGCCAAATTTTTTCTTCAGGTTGATGCCGCCTTCCACATCGACGTCGAAGATGATGTTGTTGCCCTTTGCAAAAATCCTCTCCAACTCGCTGCGGAGCGTGCCGTAGTAGCGTCCTTCATATACTTGCTCGTACTCTACGAATTGGTCGGCGTCGATGCGCTGCTTGAAGTCGCTGACGGTAAGGAAATAATAATCCTTGCCATCCACTTCCTGCCCGCGTGGGGCGCGTGTGGTGGCAGATACAGAAAATTCGAGCCTCAACTCCTTGATAGCCATTAATTTGCCGATGAGTGTGCTCTTGCCAGATCCCGACGGCGCGGATATTATGACGATTTTGTTCATAGCGGTCTTTTTATTTCCTTTTAACGCTAATTGTTGCAAAAATGTTACCAACAATTATTTTTTTCAGAGAGTTTTGTATGATTGTTAAATGAAATAAAAAAAATTTTGCTACATCAATAGATTTCAGTACCTTTGCGCCAATTAAATAAGACACAAAAACGATGAACAATCTCGAACTTTCAGAACAGGAACAGATAAGGAGGCAGTCGCTTGCACGTCTCCGCGAACTTGGCATCGACCCATATCCGGCTGCCAAATACGACATTAACGCGCACACCGACGAAATCCGCAACAATTATTCTCCTGAAAAAAACAACTATCAGGACGTTTGTCTTGCGGGCAGGATTATGAGCCGCCGCATTATGGGCGCATCGTCGTTCACCGAGTTGCAGGACGAAAAGGGCAGGATTCAGTGCTACTTCAACCGCGACGTCATCTGCCCCGGCGACGACAAGACCATGTACAACGAGGTCTATAAAAAACTCCTCGACATCGGCGACATCATCGGCGTAAAGGGCTACGCTTTCCTCACAAAGACCGGCGAACTCTCTGTGCACGTGCAGGAATTTACGGTATTGTGCAAGTCATTGAAGCCGCTCCCAATCGTCAAGGAAAAGGACGGCAAGGTCTATGACGCATTCACCGACCCCGAACAGCGTTACAGGAAGCGTTACGTGGATTTGATTGTCAACCCCAAAGTAAAAGAGGTGTTCATCAAGAGGACCAAGCTCGTCAATACGATGCGCCAGTACCTCGATTCGATTGGCTGCCTCGAGGTGGAGACCCCGATTCTCCAGCCGATTTATGGCGGCGCGTCGGCTCGTCCGTTCAAGACGCACCACAACGCGATGGACCAGACATTGTATCTCCGCATCGCCAACGAACTTTACCTCAAAAAACTCATCGTGGGCGGTTTTGAGGGCGTTTACGAATTTTCCAAGGACTTCCGCAACGAGGGTATGGACAGGTTCCACAATCCCGAGTTTACGCAGATAGAATTGTACGTGGCGTACAAGGATTATTTTTGGATGATGGACACCGTGGAGGAGATGGTGGAAAAAGTAGCCATCGCCACCAACGGCACTACAAAAATCAAGGTCGGCAACAACGAGATTGATTTCAAGCGTCCGTGGCAGAGGTTCACGATGTTTGAGGCTATCGAGCACTATACAGGTGTTGACATTTCGGAGATGGATGAAGCCCAACTCGCCGAGACCGCCAAGAAGTTTGGCGTGGAGGTCGATAGCACAATGGGCAAGGGCAAACTCATCGACGAAATTTTTGGCGAGACCTGCGAGGCCAAGATTATTCAGCCTACTTTCATCACCGACTATCCTGTCGAGATGTCGCCCCTGACCAAAATGCACCGCTCAAAGCCCGGACTGACCGAACGCTTCGAGCTGATGGTCAACGGCAAGGANNGTGGAGATGTCGCCGCTCACCAAGAAACACCGCAGCAAGGAAGGCCTTGTGGAGCGTTTTGAGGCTATCTGCAACGGCAAGGAACTCTGCAACGCTTATTCGGAACTCAACGACCCGATTGATCAGCGTCAACGTTTTGAAGACCAACTTCTTCTCGCCAAGCGCGGCGACGAGGAGGCTATGGTTTTGGACGAGGACTTCCTCACCGCCATCGACCACGGTATGCCCCCGACGGCAGGTGTTGGCATCGGCATCGACCGTCTGACGATGATTATGACCAACAGCGAATCCATCCAAGACGTATTGTTCTTCCCGCAGATGAAACCTGAGAAGAAGTTTGAATACGACCCCGTGGAGGCCTACACAGCCATTGGTGTGCCGGCGGAGTGGGTGCCCGTAATTCAGAAACTCGGTTTCCTCAAAGTGGAAAACCTCGCCACCGCCAAGTTCGGCAAACTCTTCAACGACCTCTGCGGCATCAACAAGAAGGGCAAGATGAACCTCGCCAACCCGACTCAGGACGATGTAAAGGGTTGGATTGAGAAGGCCGGCGAAAAAATCTCATAAAAAATTTGCACATCCCGAAAAATCTCCGTACCTTTGCGCACGAAAATTTTTTCAATTAAACAACACATATAATAATTACAAAAAATGCCTGTTAAAGTAAGATTAGCAAGACAAGGTAAGAAGGGCTACGCACACTACGCGATAGTGATTGCCGACTCAAGAGCGCCACGTGATGGCCGATTCATTGAAAAGATTGGTACTTACAACCCCAACACAGTACCGCAGCAAGTCGATATAAAGTTCGAGAGGGCTTTGTATTGGATTCAGACAGGCGCTCAGCCTACCGACACTTGCAGGTCGCTCCTTTCTATGAAGGGAGTATTGCTCAAAGACCACCTTCTCCGTGGCGTCAAGAAGGGCGCACTCACCGAGGAGCAGGCCGAGAGCAAGTTCCAAGCCTGGGTTTCCGACAAGGAAGCCAAACTCAACGCCAAGAAGGAAGCCAAGCTCAACGCCAAGAAAGAGGCTGCAAGCAAGGCTCTTGCCGAGGAGACCAAGAAGAAGGAAGCAAAACTCGCCGCAGTAGCCGCCAAGAAGGCTGAAGAAGCAGCCGCAGAGGCCGCCAAGAAAGCCGAAGAAGAGGCCGCTGCCGCAGCAGAGAATGCAGAGTCGCAACCCGCAGAAGCAGCAGCACCCGCCGATGAACCCAAAGCTGAGTAAATACTTCGACAAGTCCAAGTTGACTAAACTCGGCGAAATCGTTGCATTCAAAGGCACCAAGGGGGATGTTGTGCTAAGGCTCGACAATCCTAACTACGACATCAACAGTCAGGAACCTGTACTCGTCGAGACAGACGGGTACTTGGTTCCTTTTTTCGTACAAGAGGATTCGGTGTTCTATTCCAAAAACGGCGACATTTCGCTCCGTTTCGACACCATACAATCCAACGAGGATGCCGCAAGGGTGGTGCGCAAGCCGGTATATGTCTCCAATGACGACCTCGTGGTAGATGAAGACGAAGACGACGAATACAACGACTTCAAGTACGCCAATTATGACGTGTTTGACCAAAACGACGCATTGCTCGGCAAGATTGTCGATATTGACGACATCCCCGGCAACCCGTTGATAATCATACACAACTCTTTTGGCGAAGAAATACTTGTGCCGCTCAATGGCGCAGAAGTACTCGCCGAAAACGATACTATCCGCACCATAAAACTCTCAATCCCCGACGGACTATTGGACATCAACCGATGAAAGACTCCCTTGTAACTCTCCGCGCACTCGAACCCGACGACGTTGACTACCTCTACAAATGGGAAAACGACCCCGAAATTTGGAGAGTAAGCGCGACGATTGCGCCGTTTTCGCGGCACAGTCTGTTGGAGTACATCGCAGATTCGTTGACGAAAGATGTCTTTGAGATGCATCAAGTGAGGCTCATCATCGTAGAAAACCTCAGTCGCAAGCCTGTGGGCGCGATAGACCTCTACGACGTATCTGTGCCCGATATGAGGGCGTCGGTTGGCATCAGCATCAATGCCACAGAACGCCGCCGCAACGGATTGGCTACAAGCGCGTTGAGATTGTTGACAGAATACGCCTTCGATATATTGGGCTTGCACCAACTCCACGCCCGCATCAGCGTTGGCAACGAGGCAAGCCGCCGACTATTCGCCAAATGCGGGTTCACAGAAAGCGGCATCCTTAGACAATGGCATCGCACCCCCGACGGATGGGAAGATCAGGTGGAGATGCAATTGATAGATGGAAAATAAATTTTTGTTTCATAAATATAATGTGTATCTTTGCGACACTTTATAAATAGAAACGTCAAACTTATAAAACATTAAATTACAAACAAATGGCAAAGATGAATTTTGGCGGTGTCGAGGAAAACGTAATGACCCGCGAAGAATTTCCATTGGAAAAAGCACGTGAAATCTTGAAGGACGAGACCATCGCCGTAATTGGTTATGGTGTACAGGGTCCGGGACAGTCGCTCAACCTCCGCGACAACGGCTTCAATGTAATCGTAGGACAGCGCGAGGGCAAGACCTATCAGAAGGCTGTCAACGACGGTTGGGTACCCGGCAAGACTTTGTTCTCCATCGAAGAGGCTTGTCAGAAGGCAACTATCATTATGTGCCTCCTCTCCGACGCAGCTGTAATGTCGGTATGGCCCAAAATCAAGCAGTACCTCACCGCAGGCAAGGCTCTCTACTTCTCGCACGGCTTTGCAATCACTTGGAACGACCGCACCGGTTGCGTTCCTCCTGCCGACATCGACGTCATTATGGTTGCTCCCAAGGGTTCGGGCACATCGCTCCGCACGATGTTCCTCGAAGGCCGCGGCCTCAACTCTTCATACGCCGTATATCAGGACTACACCGGCAAGGCTATGGATCGTACATTGGCACTCGGCATTGGCATCGGTTCGGGTTACTTGTTTGAGACCACATTCCAGCGTGAGGCTACATCCGACCTCACCGGCGAGCGTGGTTCGCTTATGGGCGCAATCCAGGGCTTGCTCCTCGCTCAGTACGAAGTATTGCGCGAGCACGGTCATTCGCCTTCGGAGGCATTCAACGAGACTGTTGAGGAACTCACTCAGTCGCTTATGCCTCTCTTCGCTAAGAACGGTATGGACTGGATGTACGCCAACTGTTCTACTACCGCACAGCGCGGCGCATTGGATTGGTTCCCGAGGTTCCACGACGCTGTAAAGCCCGTTCTCGAATGGCTCTACCTCTCTGTAAAGACCGGCAACGAGGCTCAGATTTCCATCGATTCCAATTCCAAGCCCGACTACCGCGAAGGCCTCGAGAAGGAACTCAAGGCTCTACGCGAGAGCGAAATGTGGCAGACCGCCGTTACAGTTCGTAAACTCCGCCCGGAAAACAACTAATCGTTTCCCACGGTTGGAATTTTTGAGTAAATAAAACAGCCGCCGCAAAGTCTTGGATGACAAGAATTTGCGGCGGCTTAGTTTTTTGTATGAGAACGAAATCCTTTAACTTCTCCAACAATTTTGCAGTGATTTCGAGGTCAAATAAACAATTTCTTTTAATATAAAAAGCATCTTTCAAAAATTTTTATTAGTTTTGTGCCATGATAAAAGTGTGATTTTGTAGAATTTGTATTACATTTTTCACAAAAAAGCAATGTTTCATCATTTTTTGGAACGATTTTTGGCATTAGAATGTTGACAAAGATAATTAACAAAAAACTATTATAAATCATGAAATCAAAATATCTGTTCACAAGCGTTGTGGCTCTTGCGCTCCTCTCTGGATGTATCAAGGAGGAGGGCGACGATATGATGATAATTAGGTCTGTTGTGGATGACAAAAGCGCAGAGAAAATCACCATTGTTACCGCTGAAGATGGTTACATGGAGGGACTCGCTACGAAAGACAGCGTTATTGTCAACAGCTACGAGCCGCCAGAGAACGTTAGTAATGAGATTCGGGTGAATTGTTATGTTACAATGCACTCTGAGTTTTCCGAATTCACAAACCGCAACAAGATTAAACACGTCGGCTATGTGTATTCCCATGACCCAAATCCTGCTATTGGTAAAGATGGGTGTAAATTCAGTATGTTTACTGGCTCTACGCCTAAGTACCCCAAGGGGTATGTTTCAAGTGGGTCTTCTGTTTCTGAACACGATGCTGTGTTTGATTTGACACTTGAATGGCTTGATTTGAATTCCACCTACTTTGTCCGTTCTTTTGCCACATATGAAGCAGAAGATGAGGCTAAGAATAAAGATTCAGTCGTCTATAACAACCGTGTTGTTGAGGTAAAGACTGTTCTGCCAGAAGATGTTTGGGTCAAGAGAAATGATGCTCCGACGGAAATGACTACGCGTTCCAACGCTTTTGTTTGTACAGTAGGTGAGGACGTATATATGTACGGAGGTCGAAATGGCGGTTTCAGTTGTTGCAATGATCTATGGAAATATGACCCGGTAAAGGACGTATGGCAGCAGCAAAGCACGTTTGAACCGGTGAACGGACATTATTACAACGAAGCCAAAAGAAGCAATGGAGCAATGTTCGCGTACCCTAATAACGGAGACCAGTTGCTTTATATCGTGGGAGGCGAGCTGGAGGATGGCACATACACTGGTAAAGTATTCTATTACAGTGTCAAAAACAATCGTTTCGCAAGTCCATTGGATCATCCCAACAAGGGTAAAAAGTATCCTGTTTTCAATTCAGATGGTAGTCCTGTGTATGAAAAGGATGCCAATGGAGTTGAAAAAGAGCCAAAAGTGCAAGAGATGTCAGACATGAGCAGAGATTATGTTGAGGATTTGCCTATATTCAAAATGGTTGGATCCCAGAAACAGCATTTTGGTCTCGCTGGTGCTGTGGCGTTTTCATTGACAGACAATGGATTTACAAAGTATTTTATCGCATTTGGCAAGAACAACGTAACGGGCGATGGACAAAAGCACATTCAAACATCTGTTTATGAATATGATGTTACCTACGATCGCACATGTAATGGTGTTAATGAACTTAGTGAATGGGCTTGGACAGAAACCGGTATTACTGTTAATGGTAATACGGACAGTAAATATGTAGAAGGCTTATATCAACCTGTATGCGTACAAAATGGCAATAGTGTGATATTGGGCACTGGTGAAAGCTCCAAAGGTGGTGTTTCGAGAAATTTCTACAATGTATCCTATTCGATACAGAATCAAAAAGTTAATATGACATTAATCCCTGTTAATGACGTATTTAAAGGAGATGGGGCTGAAGACGAAGGATTCAAGCCAAGAGCCAATGCTTCAGCATTCTATCTTCATTACACCAAGGGAAGTACGCAATATGACAGATTTTACATTGGTTGCGGACGTACATGTGTGGAGGACGAATACAATTATGGAAGTGATCAACTTATTAACGACCTGTGGTGTTATGATCTCAACAGCCGTCAGTGGTCTCGTAAGTCAGACTGCTATTCTCGTATTCCTCGTCAGGGTGCGGTAGGATTTGCCACCAAACGAGATGACGAACACTTCAAGGGAGATAGTTTTGTAAAGGATTTAGGCGAGGAAGTGCGAGGTATGATTTCATTCGGCAGTGGATATATTCTTGAAGAAGGATACAAAGCCACGCTCAACGACAATTGGGAGTACATCCCGTAAAGTGGTCCGATTTGTTAAACGCAATTTAATGTCATCATTATGAAAAAGATAATTTTAGCATTAGTTATGGCAATGGTTGTCGCATTGCCGGCTATGTCGCAGGGATTTGGCGGTATGGGTATGGAAGGCATCAGCAAGTCGGAATACCGCTACTGGAACTTTGTGATGGGTGTCAATGTTGGTTTTGGCAGCACCATTGGCAAGAATAACAGCAACTTGTACATAAAGACCAATGTGGGCGACTTTCCGCAGGAGAAGGAGGGCTTCTCCATCACGCCTGGCTATCATCTGGGTTTTGTGTACAATTACGACCTGCTCAACAACAGGATGGGTGTCGTGGCTGGATTGGAGTACATCAATTACGGTGTGCAAAATATTTACAGCTCCACAGTCAACGATTTGAAGGTGAAGACCACTTACCGTGCTACGGGCATTGCGATTCCCATCTTGTTCAAATTCAGCAGTTCAGACATCTACCGCGATATGAAATACACCTGCATCGGCATCAAGCCCATCATCAATATGGGTGTGATGCAGAAGCAGAAGGCTGACGGATGGACGGCAGACGATTACGGCGGCAAGGTAGATGACAAAAATACATTCGCGATGGCGGCTACTTTCGGATTCAATTACAGCATGTTGAGCGTCAATATCGACTACATGTTTAAGGAGTTTGTGAAGACAGACGACGTAAAGGGGCACATCTTCCTCTGCGTAAGCTACAATCTCCCGATGACGCGCTGGCTCTGCATCCACAACTGGACTGCCGAAAAAATCCGCCGCAAGATCAAGGGCAAAAACGGAATGTAAAACAAGTTTTCATGATAATAGATTTTTTGTCAAGTAGTGCATCCGCAGATTATGTCTGCGGGTGTTTTTTTATTTCTGTTTTTCGTATAAAAATGTTACCTTTGCGGCGTATTTTAATAAGCATTGATATAAAAAAATGGAAGTTCACGGCAGAAACGAAAGCAATTCTAAGCTAAACAACATCGCGGCTGGCATCGGCGTAGGGCTTGCAGTGCCCTTGCTGGTGTTTGTGCTGTATTGGTACGCCAAATTTTATCCGCAGTTTACCCTCGGCGGAATGTTCACGCAGTTTAAGGCGGAGGCATTGATGAAGATGATAAGCCTCTGCGCCTCGCCTGTGCTGCTGGTGTTTTATTATTTCAATAAGAAGCAGTGGGACCAGGGCTCCAAGGGTATCATAATATCCGTTGTGTTGCTGCTTGTAGCCACGCTCATCATCAAAATCTGATTTTTATGCGCATCTTGCCCATCATAATAGCGATAATGCTGCCGTTCACTATTTTTGCGCAGGTGAAGGAGGTGGTGCTCGACGAGGATTTTGTCAATAATGGCACGGGATGGCCGGAGGACATCACCGACGATTTTTCGGCGAGCGTCAATTCGGGTACTTATTACCTGACTCACAAGCGCAATGCCGGCTCCAAGATTTTCGACGTGCCTCTTAGGATGTACCTCGGCGAAAATTACTATATCGAGATAGATGGCAAGTGCAACGAAGGCTCTGCGGCCGGCGGCTATGGCATCGTGTGGGGCAAGGGCAGGACAGGGTATTTTGTGTTTGCAATCACGCCCGGTGGTCGTTTCTTTGTGCGCAAGATGAGAGCGGGGCAGGAGGGCGAGTTTCTTCTCGGTCCCAAGAGTTGCCCATTCATCAACAAGGTGGCGCCCATCTCAGGTGTCAGGGGCGCATATACCAAGCCTCGCAACAAGATACGTGTCCAGTATTCCAAAAAGGAACTTATGTTTTTCATCAACGACCATTATGTCGGACACATCCCAAACGTGCGGTATTTCGGCAACAATGCGGGTGTAATACTGTATGGGCGTCAGAATGTGGAAATCAATAAGTTTGGGGCATTTGGCACCAAGATATACGAGCGCGTGAAGGATTACAATGCCGCCATGCGCGTGATTACATACGCCATAGAAGACGGCGTGGACGACAATGGCGAAAGGCTTGGCAACGGTGATTGCCGTGTATCTCCGGGCGAGACCATCAAACTCGCTGTTACTATGAAAAACCAGGGATATGGCAAGTGCGACGGTCTCAAAGCCACATTCTATTCGGTGGGCGGACACGTTACGGTGATAGACCAGGATGTGCCGCAGTATCTCAAAGACCTCGATAAGAATGAAAGTCAGATACTCGACCTAAAATTCAGGGTGAGCCCTGCGTGTCCTAATCAGCATTTGTATTTCAGGATAGACCTCACCGACGACAAGGATCAGCTTGCCGAGAGCGTGCCGATGACAGTGGTGCTCAACAATCCCATTACTCCAATCAATAGGGAAGGGGACGGCACTATTTCCTTCACCCTCAATCTGCGTGAAAGCGACACCCACGATATCAATGCCGGTCTGCCTTTCACCATGAACAACGCCGACAATACCTACGCTGTAATTGTTGGATTGGAGAGTTACCAACGTCTGCCAAAGGCTAAATACGCCGTCAACGATGCCAAGATTTTTTATAATTATCTCGTGAAGGTAATCAACGTGCCGCGCAATAATATCCTCTATGCCATCAATCAGAAGGCGACGCTCAAGGATGTGGTGGATATTTTCAAAATGCGTGGATTGTTGCAGTCGAAGCTGTATGGCAAGCAGGGAGTGGATTTGATATTTTATTTCACGGGGCTTGGAGCTTGCGGCAACAATGGCATGGAGCCTTGTCTGATGCTTTTTGATTCCAATGCTGCGAATCCGATGGAGACGGGCTACCCGCTTTCGTCGTTGTTGAAGTCGTTGCGCTCATACGATATACATTCGCTTATGTGTTTTTTTGAGACGTCTTTTGCTGGTGTCGATAGAGATGGACATTCCTTTATGTCGCCCGGCAGCTCGATAATCTCCAATGCAGCTTTCCCAATGGTGGCAGACCAGCGTACATGCCTTATGTATGCCTCTGGCAGCAATGTGATGAATCCCGTGGTGGAGAATAGTTCGCATGGAATGTTTACCCATTACATGCTTTCCGCCCTCAAAAATTATGCTCAGGCGAGGTCGTATCTCGATATGAAACGCTTGTATGAGCATATTTACCAAAATATGGATAGGGAAGGCAAGGCTCGGCGCATCAGCATCTTTCCGCGTATGGACTGCCTCAATGTTGACGGCATCAGGCTGTTGAAGTAGGGGAGAGGAAAGAGGAGAGATTAAAGATTGGATAAAAAAACTAATTAAATAATCAATGAAAAAAATCTTAGTTATATTATTTACTGTAATTTTTACTGCTGCTGCCAATGCCCAGAGGGTTGGCGTTGTGTTTAGTGGCGGTGGCGCTAAGGGCTTGGCGCATATTGGCGTATTGAAGGCTCTGGAAGAAAACAATATTCCTATCGACTATGTGGCTGGCACGTCGATGGGTTCTATCATTGGTGCTTTGTATGCATTGGGCTACACCACCGACGAGATGACCGAACTCTTTCATTCCAGGGATTTTTTCAATTGGCTCAATGGCGTTACCGACAATAGTTTGAAGTATTATTATTTGGAGCCAGAACCTTCCGCTGCATTTTTTTCGTTGAAGTTCAATAGGGACTCCACGTTGAAGGTTTACTTGCCAACCAACATTGTTTCGTCGTACCAGATGGACTTTGCCTACGAGGAGATAATGGGACCGGGCGCTGCGGCTGCCAATTATGATTTTGATTCGTTGATGGTACCATTTCGCTGTGCCGCGTCAGATGTCTATGCCAAAAAGTCGATTATATTTGACCACGGACACCTGTCCACGGCTGTGAGGGCGAGCATGGCTATTCCATTGTATTTCAAGCCTGTAACGTATAGCGACGGCATCCTTTTCGATGGTGGTATCTACAACAACTGCCCCATCGACGCCATGAAGGAGGATTTTGCGCCCGATTTTATAATAGGTGTACAGGTATCGAGCAACAACGAAAATCCATCCGAGGACGACCTCGTGGCGCAGATAGAAAATATGGTGATGGATCCGAGCGATTACACCATTGCCGCCGATTCTGGCATTATGCTGCAGCCCGCCGTGCTCAATTATGGTATGTTGTCTTTCGACAAGTGCGACGAGCTTATCGAACTCGGCTACAAGGAGACCATTGACAAGATGGACAGCATCAAGAGTCAGATTTCGCGGCGTATGACGCCCGAAGAGTTGCAGGCAAAACGTGCCAATTTCAAGGCAAAGCTGCCGCCGTTGGTGTTCAATTCTATCAATATCAGGGGCATTAAACATCTCCACGGTCAATATATATTGAAGTCGTTTAAGAAGTTTAAGAACGATACCCTTGGGCTCAACGATATGCGCAAGGAGTTTTATAAGGTGGCTGTGGATCCTACGATAGACCGCATCTATCCCACCACCACTTACAATCCTTATACTGATGGCTACGCGCTCAATCTCGACCTCTCGCGCAGCAAGAATGTAACTGCGAGGATAGGCGGCAATGTGTCCACATCGGCGTCGTGCGAGGGGTTTGTGGAATTGGCGCACAAGTTTTATGGTTATATTCCCATCGAGGCAAGCGTCAACGGCTATTTTGGTCGTTTTTATACTTCGGGACGTGTGTATATGAGGGCGTATTTCCCTTTGGAATTGAAGTTTAGCCTTGAGACCGCGTTCCAGCTCAATAGGTTCGATTATATGGAGGCAGACCCCGATGTATTTTTCATTGATACAAGAAGCCCCACTTCCATCAAAAACGATCTCGAATACTACGCCAATGCCATCTTCCCGATAGAGATGGCGGGCAAACTTTCTGTGGGTGTGTCCACGGGACGTTTTTCGGAGAATTATTACCTCTCGCCGTCGTTTGAATCGTCGTACAAGAAAGACAAGACTTACTTCAATTATGCCGGTGTTCATGCCACTTATCAGCGTTATACGCTCGACCATTTTATGTATCCATCTCGCGGCACGTCTTTCTTGTTGCAGGTGAAGAGAACGGTGGCTGGCGAAAAATTCCATCCCGGCAGCGTCCCTGACGAGGAGAAGTACATTCCAGGCAATCGCGACAAGAGGTTTTGGGATGCGTATATCAAGTATGACAATTACAATTTGAACTATGGCAATTGGTGCATCCCGTATTCATTGGAGGTGAGTGTGAGCGACCACTCCGCATTGTCTAATCCTATGGTTCAGATGCTCACCACCAATGCATATCGCCCGATAGAATATACCAAGACGATGGTATTTGAGGATTACAGAGCCGATGTCTATGCCGCCGCAAGTGTAGGCGCGATGTATAGGTTTAGCGATAGTTTTACGTGGAGGGTCAATGGCTATTATTTTCAGCCGTATGACCAGGAGCGTCTCTGTGTGCGAGATGGCAAGTATCTACTCGAAAAGTTGGAGAAAAAGTTGGATGGATACCAGTATTTCTTCAATACGGCGTTTGTATATCATACGATGCTTGGTCCCGTGGCTTTCAATCTCCGCTACGAGCCGCACGGCAAGAGCCACTTCTATTATATGTTCAATATCGGCTTTATGATTTACAACAAGAGCTGGTGGGATAGAAACTAATTGTTTCCCGATTATCATCGAAACCTCATTACCGCCGAAATCCCGTATTTGCCGCTGCCAAAGGTGGGCGATATGGAGATTTCGGCGTTTTGTGTTTTGTATGGTCGTGTGAAAATCAATGCCGTACCCGCTCCCAACGCCGCGCCGCCGAGTACGTCCCAGATGTCGTGTCGGTCGGAGTATATGCGTCCCCAGCCTACGTATGTGGCCAAGGCGTATGCCGGCACGCCCCATCGCCAGCCGTATCGCATTGTCAAGGAAGTTGCGCCGTTGAAAGCTGCGGCTGTGTGTGTGCTTGGGAAGGCGTGTTTGCCAGTGCCATCGGGTCGCTCTTTGGTGATGGCGGCTTCGAGTCCGTAATTGACGGCAACGCAGGTGGCGGAAGATAATGCAAGTTGCAACAAGCCCTTCCTGTCGTGCCGTGCTATGGTATTGACTGCCGCCGTCGCTGACGGAACAAGGCAGATAATGTCAGTTGATTTTTTTACAAACTGCGCCTGTGTTGCTGGTATCAAAAATAATAGTAGAATCAGTGTAGATATTATTTTCATTGTAATGGTCTATTTACAAATAATGCATAATTCATAATTGTTGTTTGCTATGAATTATGCATTATTAGATGGAGTGTGGAGTGCAGGCATCCTGCCTGCAAATATTAGGCGGGAATCCTGTCTGCGTGAATATTAGGCGGGCTGGAAGCCCGCACTCCTCCAATTAGAACGGGAGGTCGTCTGTACCTTGCTGTGGCTGCTCTGCGGGACCGGTGGGCTGTGTCGGAGCTGCTGCCTGTGCGGGAGCTGCCTGAGGTGCTGCGGCTGCCTGGGGAGCTGCGGCTGCTTGCGGACGTTCTATTTTCCAACAGTTGAGGGTGTTGTACCAACGTCCCTGGTATTCGCGTCCACGGATGTCAAACGATACTTTTATCAGTTCGCCTATCTGGAATTGGTCGAGTTGTACGCGGTCGCCATATACATTGAACACTGCATTGGATACGTATTGTCCGGGGATTTCAATTACGAAATCCTGCGATGTCCAGTTGGTGCCGCTGGCTGATACGCCGCTCCTTGGGTCGAGCTTTTTGATGAGTTTGCCTTCTACTTCTAATGCTGCCATTTTTGTAGTATGTTATGAGTTTATACTTGTTAGTTATTTCTTGATGATCTGATGGAGCTTCACCTCGAAAATCAAGACGCTGTTGCCGGGGATGTTGCGGTTGCCTTGCGGGCCGTATCCAAGTTCGGCGGGGATGAAGATTTTCCACTTGCTGCCAACGGGCATGAGGGGAATTGCTTCTTGCCAGCCTTTGATGACGCCTTTGAGCGGGAATTGGGCGGGCTGTCCACGGTCGATAGAGCTGTCGAATTTGGTGCCGTCGATGAGTGTGCCTTCGTAATCACATTCTACAACGTCGTCGATGGTGGGTTTTTTGCCCTTGCCTTCTTCAAGCACGATGTATTGGATGCCGTTGTCAAGTGTTTTTACGCCGTCTTTCTTGGCGTTTTCTTCGAGGAATTTTTTTCCTTCTTCGAGGTTGATGGCTGCGATGCTGTCCCTCTTGGCTTGTTCTATGGCTGCTTTGGCTGCTTGGAGTCTCTGCATTGTGGTTTGGAGATACTGCTGAGCGTCTTCGGGGCTCATCTTGATGCTTGCCGAATCATTGATCAACGTGTTCATTCCAGATAGGAAGTTGTCGTAATTGAAATCATTGACAAGCGGCTTAAACTCTCTTTCTGCTGATGTGCGGACGCTCATGCCTGCAATTACGCCAAATGCGTAGCTTACAGAGTCCACTTGGTTGTCAAATTTTGCTTTTGGGGTGGATGTGCCGCCTCCGCAAGATGAAAGCATCGTTGCTGTTGCCAATGCCGATGCTGTCAGGATTGTTTTTATGTTTTTCATTTTGTTATTTTGTGTGTAAATAGAATCGTGGTTGGGTTAGTCGTCTTCGATGTCAAGATCAATGTCGCTGAAGTCGTCGTCGTCCTCGTTGATTCGGTCGATTACTTGCAGAAGCTCGATGTCGAATATCAGAGTGGAGTGGGCGGGGATTATCTCGGCGGGCGAATAGTCGCCGTAGCCAAGGTCAGACGGGATGTAGAATATGTATTCCGCGCCTTCCGACATGAGCTGAAGACCTTCTGTCATGCCTGAGATAAGGCCGTCAACATTGAACTCTACTGGCTCTTCTGTATCGAATGAGCTGTCGAATACTGTGCCGTCGATGAGTTTGCCTTCGTAATGAACCCTTACTCCGCTGGTGTCGGCGGGGCGTTTGCCGTTGCCTTCCTTCACTACGCGGTATTGGAGACCCGATTCGGTAACTTTGATTTCTGGGTCTTTGGCGTTGTTTGCGAGAAATTCTTTTTCAGCTTGTTTCGCCTTTTCGGTCTGCTCTGCCTCTACTTTTTCGATGTATGTGTTGAGGATTTCCCTCATGTGGTCTTCTTCTATTGCCAGTGTATTGTTGGCGGCAACGTCGTTGAATGCCTTAGCCAATGCGTCTGTTTTGACAAAGTCCCATTTCTGCTCGGCAAAATTTTTTGCCATCAGGAAACCAATGCAGTAGCTTACGGAATCCTCGGTCGTGGCGAGCTTCACCTTGTTGTAGTATTTTTGCGCGTTGGCAAAGTTGCTCAGTGCCATTATCGCCGCAATGATTATGATGATTTTCTTCATTATGTTTCGCAATTTTTAATTTTCAATTTTTAATTTTTAATTCTTAATTCTTTCCTCTCTCCTCAGCAAATCGTCGCCAATTCTGTTTTCAGCACCGAAATCGCCATGTTGATAGGTGAATTTGGGAGCGCGGCGTAATTGTCGATGATTTTTTTGCCGAGTTCGAGAGCCTTGGCGTCCACTGCCACTGTCTGCGCTGTTTGGTTGACGAGCTGTACCATCACGTCTTTGGTTTCGGTTACAGCCTTCCATGCATTGTCGCTTACGTAAAGCTGTTGCGAGTAGTTGTGCTCAAACTCTGCACGGATTGTTGCGAGGAGGTCGCGTTGTAGCTCTATGGCTGTCATTCCGTTTTCGGCGGTGCGGATTACGATGCTCTGTGGCTCCATCCTTTCCAAAAACAGGACTAATCTTTCGTATGCCGCGAGTTTTACAGGCAATACGGTCTTGTTGTTGCCTATCAAAAGTTCCATACGATCCTTCTTTTCGTCGCGTTGGTGAAATTGCTTGGTCATCAGGTAGCTGCATGCAAGCACCACCAACGATGGCAAGGTGTATTTCAGTATTTCAAGTATTTCCATTATGGTTTTGATGTTGTGTTTTTTGTTTACTGTTTTTTCCGCGCCAAAATTAATAATTATTTGTCAATTTACGGAAATAAATTCCTACAAAAAATATTTTTTGTGGCTTGGGCTAATATTTTTGTGATTTTCTTTCTGCAAGTTGGATTACTTGTTTAAATTTGCAGTTGAAAAACATTATTAAGAAATGAGAGTATATTTCAGACATATTTTGGTGTTGGTGCTGTGCGCGTTGATAGCAGGCTGCATGCCCAATACTGAGAATGCACCGCGTACAAAATTTGCGGTTATGGGCGAGTTTGAGGGGATGTCGGGCGATACGGTATTCCTGAAACTCGTCAAGGACAATGGCTACGAGTTTATCGATTCTGCCATTGTGGATGCCAATGGGTGTTTTAGTCTCGAAGGCGGCATTGCGGGTCCAGATTTTTACATATTGCATTTTGCTTCCGACGATAGCAAGCAGATAACCCTCATCCCAGATACCGCACAGGTGGTTGAGATTAAGGGTAGGGCGGCGGATTTTCCCGATTGTTATGAGGTGGAAGGCTCGCCCGAAAGCGAGAGCGTGTGTCAACTCGTGCACCGTATGTGCCGCACAAGGAATGTTCTCGATTCGCTCGGTCGTATCTTCCGCACCAACATCGATTCGCCCGACCTCGCCGACATCAAAGGGAGGCTCGATTCGGTGTATTCGATTACTTGCAAGGAACAAAGGACGTTTTCGGAAAACTTTTTGAAATCGCATCCCGACGCTCTCGCGCAGATTGTTTGCTTGTCGCAGTACATTGCTCCAAAGATGCCCGTATTTGATCCCTCTAAGGATTTTGATATTTATAATAATGTGTCGGAAAGATTGTCGGCACGTTTCCCCGACCACCTTCAGACGCGCAAACTCGTGTCGTATGTGGAAAAGATGCGCCTGTCGAAGGGTGTCGGAACATTGACGCAGGGCAAAGTTTCCAAGGGCGACATTGCCCCTGACATTGCGTTGCGTAGCATCAAGGGCGATACGGTGAGGCTCTCGTCGTTAAAAGGCAAATACATCCTGCTCGACTTTTGGGCGTCGTGGTCGGACGTGTCGAAAATCAACACCGAAAACCTCAACAAGATATACTGGAAATATCGTTACAACAATTTTGTGGTGTATCAGGTTGCGCTTGAGGAAAAGTCAGACGATTGGAAAAACGGACTCAAGGCGCAGAAGATACCGTGGGTTTCGGTATCGGATTTGAAACTCTGGAACTCCTCGGCGGCAGAGACTTACGGCGTGAGGGCGTTGCCGGCAAGTTTCTTGATAGGTCCCGATTTCAAGGTGTTGGGTGTAAATCTCTCCGCCGAAGAGCTCGACGACAAGCTGCTGCAGCTCGTTGGCAAGCCCATCAAGAGGAGTTTGGATTCTATTAAGGTTACAAAGTAATTATTTCATAAACTCATAATAAGTATTAATATGAAAGAATTTTTGAAAATGACCGGTGCGGTGCTTGCCGGACTGTTCTTATGGGGAATCGTGCAACTGTTCTTCATGTTTATTTGGTTTGCAATGATGATAGCTGGTTTAGGCAAGTCAGACAGCAAGCAGTCGGTAGCCGTGGAAGACTATTCGGTGTTGCGCGTCAACCTTTGTGATGCCATTGCCGACCGTTCAAGTACCGACTATGCCAGCATTTACAGCTCGTTTTCGTTTGACAAGGTGCAGAGGTTGGGGCTCAACGATATTGGCCGCTGTATGTACAAGGCTGCCAACGATGACAAGATTGTGGGTCTGTACATCAATTGTTCCGATTACAACATCGAGGACATTGCCACAGCCGATGCGCTCAGGGAGCTGATTGTTGAGTTCAAAAAACGTTCGCACAAGCCGGTTTATGCTTTTTCTAATAGCTTCAACAATTTTGATTATTACATTGCCACTGCTTGCGACAGTGTTTATATGAGGACTTTTGGCGATTTTTCGCTCACAGGTCTATGCTCGCAGTCATTATATTATAAAGGTGCGCTCGATAAGTTTGGCATCGAGCCGCAGGTAATCCGCCACGGCAAATTCAAGGCTGCCGTGGAGCCGTACTTGCAGGAGAAGATGTCGGATGCCAACAAGCTTCAGATTACCACCTACCTCACCGACATTTGGAATGTGGTGGCTAATGCCATCACCGAAGGACGTGGCATAGAGCGTGCCACCATCGACAGGCTTGTAAGTTCGCTCGATTGCTACAGCAACGACAAGCTCTGTATTGACGAGCATTTTCTCGACGGCGTGATGTTGGAGAGCGATTTTGATGGCAAGGTGGCTTTTGAAATGGGGTCGGAGAATGAGGACGGCGATCCCAAGTATATCACAATTGATAAATACGCCGATTCCATCATCGACGACGACAATATTGCAAGCGAAGTTGCTGTCTTGTATGCCGCCGGTGAGATTGTCAGCGAAGATAATGGCGAGCAGTGCATCACATCCGATGCTCTTGTGGAAGACATCAAGGCTGTGGCTGCCAATGACAATGTAAAGGCTGTAGTGCTTCGTGTCAATTCGCCTGGAGGTTCGGCTGTGGAGGCAGAAATCATTTATCAGGAGCTTCTCAAATTGAAGGCACAGAAGCCAATTGTAGTTTCGATGGGCGGCTATGCGGCGTCGGGCGGCTATTACATCGCCTCTTGTGCCGATAGAATTTTTGCCGAACCCAATACCATCACTGGTTCTATCGGTGTATTTGGTCTGTTGCTCTGTCCGCAAAAACTACTCAACAATACTCTTGGCGTCAACGTAGAGACCGTGAAGACGCACGACAAGTCTGACTTTATGTCGGCAATGGAGCCAAAGTCGGCGGCTGAAATCGCAGTGCTGCAGCGCAGTGTTGAGAATGTTTACGACGTATTTCTCCAGCACGTTGCCGACGGTCGCAATATGACTGTCGCTCAGGTAGATTCGATTGCCCAGGGACGTGTCTGGACTGGCACAACGGCGTCTAAGATTGGTCTCGTGGACGAACTTGGCGGACTTGATGAGGCTATCCTCTACGCCGCACAGCTCGCTGAACTCGAAGATGGCTACAAGGTGAAGGAATATCCCGAAGAAGATTCTGACGACTTTATGAAGATATTGTCGCAGGTTACTGGCGGTGTGGCTCGCGCAGTATATGGCAATGATGTCTATGAGCAGCGCAAATTCGTGGAAGCCTTCAAGCATCGCACTGGTGTCCAGGCATTGGCGGTAAAAACAACAATCCAGTAATTTACGTTTAATACAAAATATAGAATGGAACTTAAAAGCAAAGTAAATACATCAGGTCGCCTTATGGCGGCGGCGCGTGGACTTTGGCGCGCCAACGGTATGAAGGAGGAGCATTTTGGCAAGCCGATAATTGCCATTGCCAATTCGTTCACGGAGTTTGTGCCGGGACACGTTCATCTCAATGAGTGCGCCCGCATCGTAAAGGAAACTGTTGAAAAACTTGGCTGTTTTGCGGCTGAGTTCAATACGATAGCCATCGACGACGGCATCGCAATGGGACACGACGGCATGCTCTACTCCCTCCCGAGCCGCGAAATCATCGCCGACAGCGTGGAGTACATGTGTCAGGCTCACAAGGCTGACGCCCTCGTCTGCATCTCCAACTGCGACAAGATTACCCCTGGTATGCTTATGGCATCGATGAGGCTCAACATTCCCACAATCTTCGTATCGGGTGGCGCAATGGAGGCTGGTCGTTACAACAATGGCAAAATCGACCTCATCGACGCGATGATTATGGGCGGCGATAGCAATGTTTCCGAAGAGGAACTCTCCAAGGTGGAGAAGATTGCGTGTCCTACCTGCGGATGTTGTTCGGGTATGTTTACCGCCAATTCAATGAACTGTCTCACTGAGGCCCTTGGACTTTCGCTCCCTGGCAACGGCACCATCGTGGCTACTCACGTCAACCGCCGCCGTCTCTTTGAAGATGCCGGCAAGCGTATCGTGGAGTTGGCTTACCAGTATTACCGCGACAACGATTCGTCGCTCCTGCCCAAGAGCATTGCAACGAAGGCTGCTTTTGTAAATTCGATGGCTCTCGATATTGCGATGGGCGGCTCTACCAACACCGTGCTTCACCTTTTGGCTGTGGCACAGGAGGCGGGCGTCGATTTTAAGATGAAGGACATCGACGAACTCAGCCGCCGTGTTTCGTGCATCTGCAAAGTTGCCCCCAACACTCACGACTATCACATCGAGGAAGTAAACCGTGCGGGCGGTGTGCTCAACATCCTCGGCGAATTGGCGAAGAAAAACCTTCTCGACCTCTCCTGCAAGCGCACCGACGGCCTCACGCTCGGCGAAGCCATCGACAAATATTCTATCCTCAAATCCAACATCGACCCTGAGGCTCAGCGCATTTACTCGTCGGCTGCATCGGGCAAGATTGGACTTTTGAAGGTGGCAAGTCAAGACACCCGCTGGGAATCCCTCGACACCGACCGCGCCAATGGTTGCATCCGCGACATGGAGCACGCCTACACCAAGGACGGCGGCATCGCTGTTCTCTTTGGCAACATTGCCAAGGATGGTTGCGTAGTGAAGACTGCTGGCGTAAGCGAAAAGATTTTCAAATTCTCCGGCACGGCTAAGGTTTTCGATTCGCAGGATCAGGCAGTTGCAGCCATTCTCGGCGACAAGGTGAAGGCTGGCGACGTGGTTGTAATCAAGTACGAAGGTCCCAAGGGCGGCCCTGGTATGCAGGAAATGCTCTACCCGACATCATACCTCAAATCTAAACATCTCGGCGAAAAATGCGCCCTCATCACTGACGGACGTTTCTCCGGTGGCACATCGGGTCTGTCGGTAGGACACGTAAGCCCCGAGGCAGCATCGCACGGTGCATTTGCGCTCATCGAGGACGGCGACATCATCGAATTTGACATCCTCGCTCGCAGCGTCAATCTCAAAATCTCCGACGAGGAACTCTCCCGCCGCCGCGCCGCCATGGATGCCGACCCCAACGGCTACAAGCCCAAGCGCGACCGTGTAGTCAGCAAGGCTCTCCAACTCTACGCCTCCCACGCCGCAAGTGCCGACAAGGGCGCGGTAAGGGTGCTGTAAATCCTGTATTATCTTCATAAAATTAAAATGTCCCTGCCAATTTTTTTGGGGAAGGGGCATTTTTTTTGTTTTTTTGTATCATATTCCAAAAAATCTCGTTATATTTGCAGTGTGGAGCAATCCGCAAAAAGGTTATTATAAATTTAAGAATGAAATAATATGACAGCAGTACAGTTAACAGCCGCATTGCACCGTGAGATGAGTTATATTGTGACAGACAGCACAATGATGGAGCGGGCTTTGAAGGCTCTGCGGCAAATAAGAAAACAGTGGAAGGTAGAATATAAAGAACACCATGAAGGCGATTCTCCTGAACAAATAATCACGAGCCTTAAAGATGGGTTTGAAGGCTTGAGGTTAATGAAAGAAGGTAAGTTGCATGCAAGACCAATAGAGGAGTTATTCGATGAGTTACCAGATTAAGACCATACCGCCTTTTGACAAAGATTTCAAAAGGCTGCATAAGCGTTATCGTTCTCTAAAGGATGATTTAAAGCAACTGATGGACGAATTGCAAAAAAATCCGCTCATTGGAAAGGATTTAGGACATGGGGTAAGAAAAATACGCCTTGCAATTGATTCCAAAGGAGGAGGTAAAAGTGGTGGTGCTCGCGTCATCGCGCATACCGATATTGTTTTGGAAGTTGAGAGCGGCACAATATGTTTCCTTGCCATGTATGATAAATCAGACCAAGAGACGATTTCTGATAAGGAGATAAAGAAGTTGTTAAAGGATGCAGGAATCGATTAATTTATAATATTAAAAGACCATGTTTTATGTCAGAGTGATAGATACGCGTGGAGCTCGTCCATACGGTAGTATTAGAGTAACAACTCTTTTGAAAGACAAGGATGTTTGGCCAAAAGTAGATTTAGAAACATTGGAGGAGTATCATAAACACTTGATGTCGAGATAGTCTTTGCCCCTTTATTTCTGTACATTAGGAGTTTTTTCCATATTTTTTCAAAAATTTTTTTTCGTTTTTTTGTACCATATTCCAAAACTTTGCGTTATATTTGCAGTGCGGAGCGATCCGCAAAAAGACATAGTTAAAATTATTGTTTAATCTTAACGCCTGATTCTTCTATTCTGAAATCTGGAAAATTTTAAGCAGCGAAGAATTTGTGCGAGTAAGTTTATACTGTATTGGTGTAAACTTTATCGTGCTTGTTATGCTGCAAGGTATTCCAGAACCTCAGAATGATAATAAGTCATGATAGGGTTTATGCCATTTTTGTTTTCATGGCTTTGAGAAGATGCGGGAGTCGTTAAATGTTTTGATGACAAAGACATGAAAAAGACTCTGATGTTTGTTGTACTGTTGCTCCTTGTGTACACAGTAAATGTGATGGGACAAGACCAAACTTTTTTTGATTATAAGGCTAAAGCCGAAAATGGGGATGGATATGCTCAAGGACAGGTGTCGTGTGCATATTTTTTTGGCAATTGGGGCGTGACAAAAAATCCATCAGAAGCATTCCGTTGGGCGTTGAAATCAGACATGACGCACGATGAGTTTGGAGAATACATGTTGGGATTGTGCTATTTTAATGCTGTTGGAACAAGTCGGGACTATTATAAGGCAGCGAGTCAATTTGAAAAATCTTTTCAACATAGGGAAAGGGGCGCAGGAGCTGCATATTACTTGGCGTATTGTTATTATTATGGAATGGGCAAAAACAAGGATATGAACAAGGCATTGTACTATTTTGAGAAGTCGATAGAATATGGTGAATTAGGAGGACAATCTGCAGTAGATGATGCTCGTGCAAAAATTCAAGAGCTTAAAGCGTCTGTCAACCAACCCAGTAATAATAAAGTTACTTTCGATTTGCTTTCGTCAACTTCTTCTCCTTCAGTTTCATACGACTTGCGTGTTGGAATTAAATCATCGTCGCGTATTACGTTGTGCAACGTATATGTTAATGAAACCTTGACACGAGGCATTAGCACCACAACTAATGATGGCTATGATTTTGTAATAAGTAAAAATGTTTTACTGCAAAATGGGTCAAACATGATAAGAGTTGAAGTGTCAAATACTTCAGGTGTTTCATCAAAAGAATTTTATGTAACCGTGTCGGGCGGTAATAATTATAACAATAATTATTCTTCACAGGGTAAACGAGTAGCCTTGGTAATTGGCAATTCAAATTATCCAAATTCGCCATTGAAAAATCCTGTGAACGATGCCACAGACATGGCGACAGAATTAAGGGTTTTGGGGTTTGATGTTACGTTGAAAACAGACTTGTCTTTCAGTAGTTTTGAAAGTACGTTGCAAAACTTTCAAAATAAAGCAAACAATGCAGAAGTCGCCTTGTTGTATTACGCAGGTCATGGCATGGAAATAGGAGGAAGAAATTACTTAATTCCTGTGGATGCTCCGCTTGGTATGGGCGACCAACTCAAATACAAAAGTGTTGATGCCAATTATGCTTTGGATATAATTTCGGGGGCAGACAAGAAAATAATCATACTTGACGCTTGCCGTAACAAACCTGGTAGCCGTGCGGTCAATGACGGAGGGCTTGCCCCGATGTCGGCTACCAATGCTTGTTTCGCATATTCTACAAGCCCAGGCAAGACTGCACCTGATGGATATGGAAGAAACAGCCCTTACACGAGCTCGTTGCTACAAGTAATGGGCGAGCGAGGACTGACATTGCACCAATTATTCCAAAAAGTTGCAAGGATTGTAACAGCAAAGAATAGTGGACAAATTCCTTGGTTTTCAAGTTCAATGGTTGACGATGTAATACTTAATAGGTAAAGGAATGTAACATATAAATATATTTAATCTTAACGCACGATTCTCTCGTTCTGAAATCTGGAAAATTTTGCAGCTGAGAATCAACGCGGTAGGTTCACGCTTCAATCATTTGGCGTGAACCGTATCGTGCTGATTATGCTGCAATGGCTTTCCAGAGCCTCAGAACGGTAATAAAGCATTGATACGGTCTCACGCCTTTTTTCATGGCTTTTGTAGAATCGGGTGGAAGTAAAAACAACAAAAATCATGAAAAAGATAATCGCATTATTGATAGTTTCTCTTGTATTGACTCTAAATGTATTTGGGCAATACAATGAAGCCGAATTTGCTAATTTTATGAAACAGGCACAGGCAGGTGATGTCCGCGCCCAAAATCAAGTGGGTATCTGTTATTATAATGGATGGGGTTGCAGACTTGATTATGTGCAAGCTGTCAAGTGGTTGAGCAAATCTGCGGAACAAGGCAACAAACACGCACAGAATACGCTGGGATTGTGCTATTTGAATGGTCAGGGAGTTGGCAAAAATCCTTACGTGGCTGTAAGTTGGTTTACCAAATCTGCAAATCAAGGTCATGCCAAGGCGCAAAGCAACTTAGCCAATTGTTATCGAAACGGTTGGGGCGTCGACAAAAACATTTCCATTGCAATCGAATGGTATAAAAAGGCGGCCGCTCAAGGTCATGAAAAAGCGAAACAAAGACTTGCAGAGCTTGGTGGTAGTATCGATGATATTTCAACAACAATGACATTGCTTTCGTCTGCATATTCTTCTACAACATCTTACGATATGCGCGTAGGCGTAAAATCGCCTTCGCATATTACTAATTATTCAGTATTCATTAATGGAAGTTTGATTAGAGGTATAGGTGTTGTCAACAATAATGGATTTGATATAGAAATCAATAAAAATGTAACTCTGCAAAATGGCAACAACACAATTAGATTGGAAATTGTCAATCAATCTGGCACTGCGCACCAAGAATTTGATGTGTATGTAGAGGGTGGCAATTACAACAACACTTCCACCGAAAAACGTGTTGCCCTTGTGATAGGAAACTCCAATTACAAAAATGCACCTTTGAGAAATCCCGTAAACGATGCGACCGATATTGCAGCAAAGTTGAAAATTTTGGGCTTTGACGTTACGCTAAAAGTAGATTTGACACATAGCGGTTTTGAGTCCACCCTAAAAAATTTCAAATACAAGGCTTCTGGCAGCGATATTGCGCTTCTTTATTACGCGGGGCACGGAATGGAAATCGACGGCTTCAACTACCTTATACCCACGGACGCCCCAATTGACGACGATGAGCAGTTGAAATATAAAAGTGTCAACGCCAACTTTGCATTGGATGTGATTTCTGGAGCGAAAAAGAAAATCATTATTCTTGATGCTTGCCGCAACAACCCTTCCTCTCGTAGTGTGATGCACGGTGGACTCGGTGTGATGTCGGCTACAAACGCTTTTTTCGCATACTCCACCAGCCCCGGCAAAACAGCATCAGATGGCAATGGCAGAAATAGCCCTTATACAACAGCGTTGTTGCAAGCATTGGATATAAAGAATCAGACCTTGCCTCAACTTTTTCAGAAAGTTTCACAGATTGTAACTGCCAAAAATCATTTGCAGATACCTTGGACTTCCAGCTCCTTGGTAGAAGATGTAATTCTTAATAAGTAGCACTATGAAACATACGTTCATATTATTTATCTTGTTGACAATCAGTGTATTGTCAAATGCACAATATCGCCGTATGGGCGAAGTGGATGATTATGTCGCAGTGGATAGAGTGCCACGACAGGCTACGCTGCTCACACGTGATTATACGTATCTGCCGTCTGCACACACGCTCAGACCGTGGTGCCCCATTCCTGGCAGCCAAGGCGATTATGGGACTTGTCCAAGTTGGAGCACGGCATATTATGCACGGACAATATGTGAGGCGAGAAACAACGGCTGGACAGACAAAAACAAAATTACAAATGAGGCTTTTTCTCCGACATTTGTATTCGCATTGGTAAAAAAGCCATCCGATTACAACTGCGCTGATGGTGCAAATACTGCAAATGCTTTGGAAATAATCAGTCAAAAAGGCGTCCCAAAGCTTCGTGACTTGCCTTATAGTTGCCTTAATTCTATACCGATGCAGTACTATTCGCTTGCTTCACAATATAGAACTGAGCGGCCTACATCGTTGTTTGATAGAAGTGTTGCTGATTACAACACACGCATTAGAAACGTCAAGAAGGCATTAGCGGAAGATAATCCTGTGTTGATTTCGTTCAAGTGCTATGATTCGTTCCAAATGGTAAGTTCAGATGTGTGGAATGGTGATGTTAGTGGTGAACCTGGTGGTCATTCGATGTGCGTAGTTAGTTACGACGACAACAAATATGGCGGTGCATTTGAGGTTATCAACTCTTGGGGAACGGACTGGGCAAATGGCGGATATTGTTGGATTCGATACAATGATTTTTGTAATTATACCAACTATGCGATGCAAATGAATGTACGGAAAATCCAGTCTAACAACATCTCCCGCCCCAACTCCCTCTCCGGCACTCTCCGCCTCCAGCTCTCCACCGGCGAGGAGATGCGCGGCACACTTGGAACAAACGGCGTTTACAAAATCTCCGGCGAATACATCTCCGGCACACGCTACCGCATCTATATCTCCAACAATGAACCCGCATACGTCTATGTAATCGGGTCTGATTTGCAGAACAATGTCAGCAAAGTCTTTCCGCCAAACGACAGGATTTCGCCCGCGTTGACCTACAAATCCAACAACATCGCCATACCCGATGAAAATTGGTTTGTGCAGATGGATAACACTGTCGGCAAGGATTATGTATGCGTATTGTATTCGGCACAGGAGTTGGACATCAATACCATCATCAGCAAAATTCGCAGCGGCTACGGCAGTTTTCCCGAAAAAGTTTCGGCGGCATTGAGCGGCAAAATCGTGCCAGCATCGGACGTGAGGTTTTCGCAAAACTCACTCAGCTTCTCCGCATCCACCAACAAATCCGTTGTTGCATTGATTGCAGAAGTGGTGCATAAATAACTTTTACGAATTCAAACCCCGTAGGGGTGACATATTATAGCCGTGGGTGTGAACCCACGGTAATATTATGCCCATTTTTTACAAAAATTAACATCCAAAACAACATCATATTTCCCTCTGTATTTCAATATCTTAACAAAGAATCAACAATCAAAAATCCCTTTTAACTAAACTTCCCGTTAAAAAACTGACCAATAAATTTGCACAACTGAAAAATAAGTTATAAAATTGCAGTGTCAATTAACAAACTAAATACTAAGTTATGGAAGCATTAACAAAAGCAGAGGAGAAGGTAATGCAGATTCTTTGGAGTCTCAAGAAGGCTTTCGTGAAGGAAGTCATCGAGAAGATGGACGATCCTAAGCCGCCTTACAATACCATCAGCTCCGTCGTAAGGATTTTGGTGGAAAAAGGTTTCGTGGGCTATAAGGCTTACGGCAGGACTTACGAGTATTTCCCGAAAATCTCCAAGTTGCAATACAAGAAGTTTACCTTCGGGCAGATGTTGCGCAACTACTTTGACGGCAGTTATGAGACAATGGTTTCGTACATGGTAGATGAGGAGCAGATAAGCGACTCTGAAATCACCGAAATCAAAAAAATCATCGACAAAAAAAGTAGTTAAAATCGTGGTTGGGCTGCTCGCATATACGGTGGAGGTTGGCGTAGTGTTCGCTGTTTTGATTGCTATCTACAAGCACGTCTATTACGGCATCAGCTACAATAAGTGGGAGCGTGGTTATCTGCTTGCGGCTACGGCGGCGAGTTACGTACTGCCGCTATTGAAGGTGAGGTATATGATGCCTCCCTTGCCAAAACCCGCCGACCACATCATCGAGATTGTGCAGCGATGCAGCGATTACGACGTTGTAACCCTCAGTCGCCCTCAGTGGACGGAAGGTTTTTGGAATACTTTTACGCAGTCAACGGTCTTTGAAAACATTATCGCGGTGCTGTTTGCGGTATATATGGCTGGAGTTGCCGTCAAGCTGTTTAGCTTTGTGCGCGGGCTTATGAAGTCGATTAGGCTCAAGGCTCGTTCTCAAAAGGTGAGGAGCATCAACGGAGTGGATGTTTATAATACCGACGTCAATACGGTGGCGTTTTCCTTCTTCGGCAACATCTTTCTCGGCGCAAAGTCGCGGGGGCTGTCGGATGCGGAGATGGACATCGTAATAAAGCACGAATTGCAGCACGTGGCGGGGCATCATTCTGTGGATACATTGGTGTTTGGGTTGTATTCTGTATTGCAATGGTGGAATCCTATGGCAAGGCTTGCTGCTCGATATTCGCGAATTGTCTGCGAAAACATTGCCGATTCGCAGGCAGTAGGCGACGGCAAACTCACCGATTATTCGCGGCTTGTGCTTGGTCTTGGCATCAAAAACCGCGACGAATCTGCCCCTGTAAGCCGTCCTAAACACAAAAGCTCATTGGTGGACAGGATAGCTCAATTGCTCAATACTGACAGCGTAAATATCAGAAGGGTAAGGTTTTATTCGGCATTGCCGGTGCTTGCGGTTGCTATTGCGGCTTATATAGTCTATGCCGGGATGCTCACCCCAATCGACCCGCGTTACGATATGCCGGTGCGCGGCGGCTACGAAGTGGTGGCGGGTTTCTTCAACGACCAGAAGATTTGCAACGCCGACGGCAAGATTTATGTGGTTTCGCACAAGCTCGTAAATCTGCGTTTCGATGACGGCGCGGTGATTATTCCGCCTGATGAGGCTGTCAACGTGCAGGCAGTTGGCAAAGGGGTAACATTCAATCTTGGCGTGTACACCGTAACGATAGAAGGTATTGACATCAACGACGAACATTTGGCGTCGCTCGCCATCACCGATCAAAAAGGCAAGGCGATAGACCCGCAATTGGTATTCAAGATGTAATGCAACTAAAAATGCTAAAAAATGAATCGAAAGACATCCAAAGCTGACTTAGAAGGCAAGCGCAGCATTTTCTTTCAGTTAGGACTTGCAATCGCGCTATTGATTGCGGTGCTGGTGGTCAATTACAAACAGACCAAACCCAGAGCCGATACCATTACCGTAAAGGTAACGGGATTGAGCGTCAGAAGTGCAGCCGACATCGATTCCACGACGTTGGTGCGCCCGCCGGAAGTGTCGCGATAAAAAAAATTAAAAAAAATTGCGTCAAAATTTTCATAGCACGATTAAAGATGTTAACTTTGCAGTTTGGAAATCCGACGCACTATTATAGTCAACGTTATTACTAAACTTAAAAAAACGAAAAGATAAAATGGATCAGAAAAAAACTGAAAAAGCCGACCTTGAGAACAAGAGAGGTTATCTGCTTGAGATAGGCCTCGTAGTTACGCTCCTGATTATGTGGGGTGTGTTCGAATATTCGTCGAAGGTAGAGAGGGCTGAGGACTTCGGTCCCTTGGAGGTGGTAGCCGAAGAGGAGGAACTCGCCCCCGTAACCCGTCAGGAAGAGTTGCAGCTCCCCCCGCCGCCGCCCCCGCAGCAGACTGTTGCCGACATCATCGAGATTGTGGACGACAAGGTGGAGGTAGAGACCGACTTCATGAGTACTGAGGCGGACGAAACCACCACAGTGGAAATCCAGGAGGTGCAGGAAGTTGCCCAGGAAGAGGAAGTAGAAGAGGAGCCGCAGGTGTTCATCATTGTGGAAGATATGCCGGAGTTTCCCGGTGGCGAGCTCGCTCTCCGCAAGTACATCGCTGAGAATGTGCGCTACCCCGAAATGGCTAAGGAAAACGACATCCAGGGCACCGTGTATGTTCGCTTTGTGGTGGATACCGATGGTTCTGTAAAGAACGTTGAAGTGCTCCGTGGCGTAGATCCGTTGCTCGACAAGGAGGCAGTCCGCGTAGTGCAGTCGCTCCCGAAATGGAAGCCCGGCAAGCAGCGTGGCAAGGCTGTGAAGGTAAGCCACTCTGTGCCGATCAAATTCCAGCTCCAAAACTAATCTTAATGCATAATGCATAATTCATAATGCATAATTAGCATCCGCCGGATGGCAATTATGAATTGTGAATTATGCATTATTCTTTGTTGTTAATTGCATTGTTGGTACAAATTATGCATGATGCATTGAGCATTATGCATTGAAAAAAATGGATGAGATTATCGACAAAAAGCCTATCGTAGTGCCGTGGGACTATTCGCTCAAAGCCGAGTGCGCCCTGCTGCATGCAATAGATTTTGCCCTCGCTCTCGACCGGGGGATTATCCTTGTACATATCACCAAAGACGAGGCCGACAATGCCCTCAATGTGGAACGCCTCAATCTCATTGCCGAAGATGTAATGCGCAAATACGGCATACGTCCGGGCGTGGTGGTTCGCACAGGCAATATCTTCACAGAAATCAAGCACGTAATAGAAGAATGTGACGCCAAGCTCGCTGTAATGGGTACGCACGGACTCAAAGGTCTGCAAAAATTCACTGGCAGCTGGGCGTTGAAAGTAATCACGGGGAGCAAAGCCCCGTTTGTTGTTGTACAAGACAAGCCTTTGGATACCGACATACACAAAGTGGTGTTGCCGTTGGATTTCAAGCTCGAGGAGCGTCAGAAACTCGTTTGGGTTCAGTTTATAGCCAAGGCGTACAAGTGCAAATTTTATCTCTGCTACATCGAAAATAGCGACGCCCAAATCCGCAAGCGCACACAGGCTAATATCTCTGCCGCCATCAAATATTTGGAAACCAATCAAATCAATTACGAACTTCAGAGGCTCGCCGGCAAGGAAGGACTTGCAAGCGAGACCATCAGTTTCGCGCAGTCGATAGGTTCGGGTCTTATTATTATAATGACTACCAAAAACATCCGATTCCAAGATTATGTGCTTGGCGCCGCCGAGCAGCAGATTATCGCCAACGAGGCTAAGATTCCTGTTATGTGTGTAAACCCGATGGAATGACTTTTTTCTTTGTTATTGTTGCAAATAATTGTTACCTTTGCCCCTGCAATAATTGTAACACCGATTATAATGGAAAAAAAATCTAACAACAAATATGTGGTTGGCATCACCCATGGTGATATCAACGGTATAGGATATGAAGTGATATTCAAGGCGTTGTCTGACCCCGCCATATACGACGACTGCACCTTTGTTATATATGGTTCGCCAAAGATTGCGGCGTTTCACCGCAAGCAAATCAACCTTGCCAATACTGTGGTCAACAATGCCACCAGCGTCGAGGACATCGTGCCAAACGCCATCAACATCATCAACGTCTGCGACGAAAATACACGTGTTGACCTCGGTTGCAGCACCATACAGGCTGGCGAGTGCAGTGTTGCCGCCGTCCACAGGGCTGTGGCAGACCTCAAAAACAATATGCTCGACATCCTCATCAACGCTCCCGCCGACGTGTCCAATATGATGGACGCCGGTTTCAAATTTGCCGGTGTGCCTGAGTTCATTGCGCACGACCTCAGCTACCGCAATTTCGTATTGATGATGCTCGGCGACAAGATAAGGATTGCCACTGTGACAAGCCCTATGCCACTTGGCAACGTGCTCAATGTGTTGTCGTCCGACAAGATATATTGGAAAATCAAAACCCTCAATAAGTCGCTCAAAGACGATTTTGCAATCAGAAAACCGCGCATCGCCGTGCTTGGTTTCAATCCCTTTGCCAGCGACAATGGCTCTTTTGGTCAGGAAGAGGCTGATAGGATAATGCCAGCTATCGACAAGGCGACAGAGGAAGACATCGTGGTTTTTGGTCCTTATAGTCCCGACAGTTTTTTTGCATCGGAGGCTTATATGAAATTTGACGCTGTGCTTGCCATGACCTACGACCAGGCTGCTGTGCCTTTCAGAATCATAGAAGGATACAAGGGCGTATCGTACACCGGCGGATTGCCCGTGATATGCACCGCGCCTATGCACGGCCCCGCATACGACATTGCTGGCAAGGGCGTTGCCGACGATACCTCGATGCGCAACGCAATTTACAGAGCAGTTGACATCGTTTACAATAAGAAGATACTTGAAGGCATTGTCCCGCTCAAGAAATTGACGGAGCATGAGGCCGACAAGAAAATCTGCTAACCCATAAAAATCATATTATATATGGCGTACAATAATTTTTCGTTAGAATCCCACGGCGAGGGTTTCGTGGACGGCAAGCTCGCCTTTTATAAGGCTAATGTCGCTGCACCGACGTTGCCGTTGCTCAAGAAGATACATTCGTGCATCGACCTCACCACGCTCAGCAATGCCGACAATGCCAAGTCGGTGAAGGCTCTCGTGGAGATTGTAAATACTCACGCCGCCAATCATCCCGACATCCCAAATGTGGCGGGCATTTGTGTGTACCCCAAGTTTGTAAGCGTGGTAAAGGAAGCCCTCAAAGTGCCGGGAGTTGACATCGTGTCGGTGGCTGGCGCGTTTCCCCATGCGCAGACTTTCACGGAAATCAAGGTGAGGGAAGTGGCTCTCGCTGTAGAAGCCGGAGCCGACGAAATAGACGTTGTAATCAATGCCGGCGACATCATCGCCAAGGATTACGCCGCCGCGCTCGACGAATTGAAGGCTATGCGCGAGGCTTGCAAGTCAGTGAAGATGAAGGTGATATTGGAGACCGGTGTCTATAAGGCAGATTCCGACATCTACGACGCATCCATAATAGCAATGGAGGCTGGCGCCGACTTTGTGAAGACCTCCACCGGCAAGAGCGAACCTGCCGCCACGCCGCGTGCAATGCTCATTATGGCATTGGCAGTGAGCGATTATTGTAAGGCTACGGGCAGGCGCGTGGGCATCAAGCCCGCCGGAGGCATTAGGACATCGCAGGACGCCATGCAATATTGCGCCATCATGGATGATATTTTCCACGGCGATTACGACAATACCAACTTCCGCATCGGTGCTACATCGCTCGCCAAGAATGTAATTGCAGACATCAAGGCATTGTCGTAGAGCAAAAAAAACATAAAAAAACAGCTCCGCCGCTAATTTTTTTTGCAAACTTTCAGATTCTTAAATTCGCTGTCTGTTAACGAATTATTAAAACTGAGGGTCAAAAAATAATGATTTGTTATACAACGTCTTATAAAAAAATTTTTTTTTATGGTCGAAAAAGTTTAACTTTGCGGTCGGAAAAAACACATAGTTGTTAAACGAAAGTAATATTAATTAATTAAATTAAAATCAATAAATTATGTCAGAAATTTCTTCTAAGGTAAAGGCTATCATCGTCGATAAGCTCGGCGTTGACGAGGCCGAAGTAACTGATCAGGCAAGCTTCACCAACGATCTCGGTGCAGATTCGCTCGACACTGTTGAGCTCATCATGCAGTTCGAGAAGGAGTTTGGCGTCACCATTCCCGACGACCAGGCTGAGAAGATTACCAATGTAGGCGAGGCTATTGCCTTCATCGAACAGAATGCCAAGTAATTGAATCAATTTTGACTAACGTTTTTCACACAAACTTAGCAGTTAACACTTATGGAATTAAAACGAGTAGTTGTCACCGGCATGGGATCTATCAATCCCTTAGGCCACAATATAGCCGAGTTTTGGGAAAGCCTGAAAAACGGGGTAAGCGGCGCAGGTCCAATTACCCGTTTTAATTGCGAAAAGTTCAAGACGAGGTTCGCATGCGAGGTCAAGGATTACGACCCTGCCAAGTATTTCGACAGGAAGTCTATTTCCAAGCTCGACCTCTTCACACAGTTTGCGCTCATCTCCACCGACGAGGGCTTCAAGGATTCGGGTCTCACAGAAGACCAGATAGACCTTGAGCGCGCCGGAGTAATATGGGGATGCGGCATCGGCGGCATCAACGTGATGACCGACGAAGTCCTCGAATTTGGCAAGGGCGACGGCACGCCCAAGTTTAGCCCCTTCTTCATCCCCAAGATGATCAGCGACATCGCCGCCGGTCAGATTTCGATGAAGTATGGATTCCGCGGCCCCAACTACGCCACGGTATCGGCTTGTGCCTCGTCCACACACGCTATCATCGATGCTTTCAATTGGATTCGCCTCGGCAAGGCGGACGTGATGATTACTGGTGGCTCCGAGTCGCCGATAGGCATCGCTGCATTTGCCGGATTCAATTCTATGAAGGCACTCTCCACACGCAACGACGACCCGCAGCACGCCTCAAGGCCGTTTGACAAGACTCGCGACGGCTTTGTAATCGGCGAGGGAGCTGGATGTCTCGTGCTGGAGGAATACGAACACGCCAAGGCCCGTGGCGCCAAGATCTACTGCGAGGTAGGCGGCGGCGGAGCTTCTGCCGATGCTCATCATATCACCGCTCCGCATCCGGAAGGCAAGGGCGCGGCTCAGGTGATGAAGATGGCTATCGACGATGCTTGCATCAAGCCGGAGGAAATCGACTACATCAATGTTCACGGCACTTCCACCGGGTTGGGCGACAAGGCTGAGGCTTTGGCTATCAAGCAAGTATTTGGCGAACACGCTTACAACTTGAGCATCAGCAGCACCAAGAGCATGACGGGACACCTCCTCGGCGGTGCTGGCGCGATAGAATCGATTGCATGTGTGCTTGCAATGGTAAATGACACCGTGCCCCCGACTATCAATTTTGAGACGCCGGACCCGGATATCGACCCGAAGCTCGACATCACTCCTAATGTGGCTAAAAAGCGCAGCATCCGTGCCGCTCTCAACAACACATTTGGCTTTGGTGGACACAATGCTTCTGTCGTGTTCAAGAAGTTGTAGGCCCTTAAAATCTTTTAACAAAGGTGTTTACCGGCTTAGTCGCGTTTTTTAAATACGTATTTAGGCTCGATAAAAAGTTTCCAAGGTCAATCAGGAAAATTACGGGCTATTATCCAAATCATCTGGAGTATTATAAGACTGCACTCATACACCGTTCCAAATCACTGAAGGCAAAAGGTGGTTTTTTGGTCAACAACGAGAGGCTTGAGTTTCTCGGCGATTCGGTGCTCGATTTGCTTATTGGAGAATACCTCTACAAAAAGTTTCCTAACAAGCAGGAAGGGTATCTCACTCAATGCAGGTCGAGAATTGTAAACGGCGAGAATCTCACTGAGCTCACCAAGCATATCGGGCTCGATAAGCTCGTAAAGACCAATGTGAAGGCAAGCGCAAATGGCGTCCACTTGTATGGCGACGCTTTTGAGGCTTTTCTCGGCGCACTTTACCTCGACAGGGGATTCAAGGTAGCGGGCAAGTTTATCTACTCTAATGTACTGCCCAATTATCTCGATGTGGTGGAGCTTGAGCATCACAACCACAATTACAAGTCGCAGATGATTGAGTGGGGGCAGAAAAACAGATATACTGTATCGTTCAAGACTTCGCTCGACGCTCCGGGCAGTCGTTATTTCTTGTCGCTCGTTACCATCGACGGCAAGGAAATGGGCTCGGGAGTGGGCGTTTCCAAAAAGGAGGCGGAGCAGCTTGCCTCCAAGATGTGTTTGGAAAAGATTGGAGCACTCCAAGAAGAATGTTGACATATCGACGACATTCGTAATCTAATTGAAAAAGCGGTTTGTGAACAACGTCGTGAAATGTATGCGAGATGTTCACAAATCGCTTTTTTATTTGTTGATTTGTTGAATGATTGAATTATTATGTTGATAATCAATGATTTCCTAATAGACGAGGACATTTTTCTCCAAAATTTTGTCTGCGACCTCTCTTCGTGCAAGGGGCGTTGCTGCATCGAGGGCGACCTTGGCGCACCATTGGAGGCAAAGGAACTCGACCTGCTCGAAAAATATTACCCGAAAGTGAAGCGTTACCTTTCGGAAGACAATCGCAAAGCCATTGAGCAACAGGGATTTGGCGTTGTGGACGATTCGGGAGACCTCGATACGCCGCTTGCCAACGATGGCGAGTGTGCATACGTAACGCATCGTGACGGCATCCTCAAATGTGCCTACGAATGTGCCTACCTCGACGGTAAAATTCCGTGGCGAAAGCCCGCCTCGTGCTACCTCTATCCAATCCGAGTGGGCAAGGCAGGACCTTACAAGACCCTCAAATTTGACCGTTGGCACATTTGCGATTGCGCGCTCATTAAGGGCGAGAGGCAGGGCGTGCCGTGTTACAAATTTCTCGAAGGCCCGTTGACGGATGTGTTTGGAGAAGATTTTTACCGTCAATTGTGCGAAGTAGGGGAGGCGTGGC
Source organism: Bacteroidales bacterium UBA3824 (assembly GCA_002393195.1). Lineage (GTDB taxonomy): Bacteria > Bacteroidota > Bacteroidia > Bacteroidales > UBA3824 > UBA3824. The sequence goes on from DGIK01000225.1 coordinate 58,173, forward strand.
TCGCCTCAAAGAAGTAATTACAAAAAAAAGGAACAACTATTTTTTACGAAATAAACAACAACATGAAACAATTTTTGCTTACAATCTTGCTTGTTTCTTTGTGTGCGCTTGGTGCGTCTGCGCAGAGAGGCGTTGTCAACAAGAAAAAAGCCGCGCCATCCAGCACTTTGAGCGTTGGTATTGGCGGTGGTACAAGAATCAATTATATTAGAATTACCAATGTTTCGCCCAATCTTCAAGGCGACCCTTTTGCAACCTGGGGCTTCTTGTCGTCCCTGTTTGTTAGTTGGGATTTTTGGGACTGTCGCATCGGCATCCGTCCGCAGGTGTCGTGGCTGCGTCGCGGCGGAGAATACAACTTATGGGCGGCACAATTACATTCAAGTGTTTGGTATGATGTAAGGGCGCGTTATATTGATGTGCGCATGCCTATTGTATTCAACTTCCAATCGAAAAACAGCCGTTGCCCCGTAGTGCCATACGTATTCGCAACGCCGATTTTGGGTTTTGCCTCTGGCGGCGATATTGTACTCAATGGCGGCAGTAGTATTAGTACATCTACCGCTGGCATATATATGGAGATGCCAATCACCAAGGCGAATATTGCGAAGCATTATTTGGGCGCAGGTGCGGGCGCGGGCGTCAAGTACAAGTTTGAGATTAATAGGCAAGGATTTTTGCTCGGCTTGGAAGCTATGTACGACCATGGATTCAACAACACTTACGGCAAGCAAGAGATTGACGGCAAGTCCAACGACGTAGGCAATTTGGTGGAATACAACCATGACAAACTCAAGGGCGAACGCTGTTTCAAAGGCATCGAGATGCAGTTGTATTTCGGTATACCCTTCGACCTCAGCATCCAACGTAGGGAGAAGCCTCAGACCACCCGCAGTGTAAGGAATCTCTAATGTGAAACACTAATTACATAATAAAAATGAAAACAAAAATATTGGTACTTGCAGCCGTGGTGCTGCTGTTGGGAATCTCCATTCCATCGTGCCTCGACAATGGTGAAAGCACGATTGTTTTGGAAAGTATCAAGGCTCAAAATCAGGATCCTAACCCCGACCCAACTCCCGACCCGAACTCCGACCCGAACCCCGACCCTAATCCTAACCAAAATCCCGACCCAAATCCCGACTCACAACTTGACGAAACTACTATCAATGGTGGATGTTATTTCCAAATCAGAGATGCCGAGTTCTATGGAGACAACATCCCTTCTGGCTCGTGTGGAGTTTTGGATGTAAATATGAACAATAGGGTGTTGGCTGGCGGCACCAATATTGCAACTATCGTTTCTTCTGTGCAATACGATAAGTTTTATGTGGGCATCAAAGGTGTGAGCGGCTATTATGAATATGTGCCAGAAAATTTTTATCACGAAGATGGCACTTATGTATATACGATTTCGCTCGAATATTCTATGGACTATCAAAGGGACATCGAGGTTCAGATTTCAGCCAGCAGAGGGGATTGCGTTTCGGGTATGTTTACCCAAGATATTAAATTTGTGAAAAGTCAGGAGGGCGCGTTGAATGTCGTCCTCACGTTTGACAACGATAAGGATCTCGATTTGCATGTGGTGACGCCGTCGGGTATTGAGATTTATTATGGCTATCAAGGAGGCTTTTTTGAGTTCTCCAATGGCGAAGTTGCTTTTATGGGTCTTGATCATGATTCAAATGCCGGGTGCGCCATTGACGGACTCAACAATGAAAACATCGTAATCTCGGATGAATTTGTTGAGCCAGGAGAGTACAAGGTTTATGTCGATTTGTTTTCCAATTGCAATCCCACTATAGCTACCAATTGGACATGTACTGTGCGTTACAAGGGCGAGCTTGTGCAGACCCGTACAGGTAGCAATCCGGCTGTTGGCGTATTTCCAATTGGCGCAACCGAAATTTGGAACGACGAACCTGACATTCTTGCGATGACATTCGTTGTCTCCACTGGCAAGTCGGGCATTGAAATAAGCAATGCCTCCTTCACGCCCAACCAACCGAGCAGGGCTTCGTTGCAAAAAATCGCTCGGAAAAGATGATTTTGTCAAGGTTTTTTATTACCTTTGCGCCAATAAAAATTGGACGTCTATACGCCCAGCAAATACATTGAAAACTTATGCAATTACTTGAATTTGAACAGCCGATACAAGAACTCGAAGAGCAACTCGTAAAGGCAGAAGAGATACAGAAGGCAGGTAGCGTTGACGTGGAACAGACCATCAACGACCTTAAAGCCAAGATTATAAGCACTCGCAAAGATATATACGACAACCTCACGCCATGGCAGCGCGTACAAGTGTCGAGACATCCAGAGCGTCCTTATACTTTGGGCTACATCCGCAACATCTGCGACGATTTTATAGAGCTTCACGGCGACCGCAATATCAAAGACGACACCGCGATGGTGGGCGGCTGGGGTATGATTGGCGGTCAGTCAATCATGTTTGTAGGTCAGCAGAAGGGCGAAAACACCAAGCTCCGCCAGTACCGCAATTTTGGCATGGCAAATCCCGAAGGCTACCGCAAGGCTCTCAGGCTCATGCGCATGGCTGAAAAATTCCAGAAGCCGATTGTTACCTTCATCGACACCCCCGGCGCATATCCGGGCAGCGAGGCTGAGGAGCGCGGTCAGGCAGAGGCTATCGCCCGCAATATCTACGAAATGTTTCGCATCAAGACACCCATCATTTGCATTGTGATAGGCGAGGGTGCGTCGGGTGGTGCTATTGGCATTGGTGTTGGCGATAGGGTGTATATGCTCGAAAATACTTGGTATTCCGTAATTGCGCCCGAAAGCTGTTCGAGTATTCTGTGGCGTAGTTGGGATTTCAAACGCGAAGCCGCCGCAGCTCTCAAGCTCACCGCAAAGGATATGTACGCCAATCATCTCATCGACGGCATCATCCCCGAACCCATTGGCGGTGCGCACACCAACCCAACCGAGATGTACCAGATTGTCAAGAAGGCCATCCTCGACAACATCGCCGAATTGCAGCAGATACCGATGGAGACGCTCGTCAACAAGCGCATCGAAAAATTCTGCCAGATGGGCGTATTCAACGAGCAATAAGAATATCCATTTTGATTATATACAATAGAAATGCCATCCACATCTTCTTCATACTCAGACGCCAACAAGGGCGCCAATCGCAACAAGGACGCTAAACTCGTAGGACACGTCAACGATGCCTACGGGCGCATCCCTCCGCATGATATTGCGCTTGAGGAAGTGGTGCTTGGCGCGATGATGCTCGAACAAGGCGCGGAAATCGACGTCCTCAATATCTTGGGCAAAGACAGCTTTTACAAGGAAGCCAATTCCAAGATTTTTGAGGCGATTCTTCAGTTGTCGTCGTCTCAGCAGCCCATCGACGTTTACACCGTTGTGGAGCAACTCTCCAAAAACGGGACGCTCGAAGACGTGGGAGGCGCGTATTATGTGGCGTCGCTCACTGAAAAAGTGGGTTCGGCGGCGCACCTCGAATTTCACGCGAGGATTTTGCAGCAGAAATACATTCAGCGACAACTCATCAAAATATCCACCGAGATAGAAGACAAGGCGTATGACCCCACAAGCGATGTTGACGACTTGTTGCAATTCTCTGAAAAATCCATCTTCGACCTCGCCAATGGCAATATCAAGACGCAGACCAAAAGCATGAACGAGATATTGAAGGAGGCGTTGGATCATATTGAGGAATCTGCCAGACGTACCGACGGATTGTCGGGCGTGCCGTCGGGCTTCACATCGCTCGACCGCATTACACAAGGCTGGCAAAATAGCGACATGATTGTTGTGGCGGCGCGTCCGGCGATGGGCAAGACCGCATTTATACTTTCAATGGCTCGCAATATGGTGGTCAACCACAAAGTGCCGGTTTTGATTTTCTCGTTGGAAATGTCGGCGGTGCAGTTGATTAACCGTATCATCGTATCTGAGACGGAACTCCCTTCAGACAAAATACGTACTGGCAAACTCGAAGACCGGGAGTGGATTCAGCTCGATTCTAAGGTTAAAAATCTCCAAGACGCACCTTTGTATATCGACGATACAGCCGCTATTTCGCTGTTTGAACTTCGCTCCAAGTGCATCCGCATGAAGTTGCAGCACAATATTGGCATCGTGATGATAGACTATTTGCAGCTGATGACTGGTCCTGAAAGCGTCCGTGGCAACCGCGAACAGGAGGTTTCCACAATATCGCGTGGTATCAAGCAGTTGGCAAAGGAACTCAATGTGCCAATCATTGCGCTCTCGCAGCTCAGCCGTAATACTGTGGCGCGTGGCGGTTCCAATCGTCCTATGCTCAACGACCTCCGCGATTCAGGTGCGATAGAGCAGGACGCCGATATTGTTTGCTTCATCCATCGTCCCGAATATTACGGACAGTTGCAGGATGAGAGCGGCAATAGCACACAAGGCCTCGGACAGGTGATTATCGCCAAGCACCGTAATGGTGCTGTCTGTGATGTCAACCTGCATTTCCGCGCCGAGTTTGCAAGATTTGAGGAATGGGATTCTATGGGACTTGTGCAGGGGCTTGCGCCAATGGACGACAATGGCAACATGGTGCAGTCGTTTGAATCGTCCATCAATAGCGGCGTATCGTCATTGCCGCAGTCCAATGTTCCGCCGTCCGAGATGGATGCACCGTTCTGATTTTTTTTTTAAAGAATTTGACCTTTCAATTCTTTGTAATTCTTTCAATTAATGGAGGAAAAAAAATGAAAAGGATTTTGTTGTTTTTGATGATGTTGATGGTTGCCGTGCCGTCCCTTGCCATGAAAATCCTCATTCCGATGGATGCCACGCAGACCAACCATCTGAAGGCCTACGGGGTTTGCTACGCCATCTTGAAAAACGGTGGTTCGGCAGATTGGCTGCTCAATTATCGTGGTGGCAGTTTTTTGGCGGATTATGCCGACTACATTGTTACCATGTGCCGCGTGAGAAACGTGCGTTTTGAGCAGATAGCCGATGCTGCCGCCAACAATATCCTCGCCGAAATCGCCCGCAACGACATCAACATGGAGCAGGTGAAACTCGAAAAAGCCCCAAAAATTGCTGTCTATGCGCCCAAGACTTACAAACCGTGGGACGATGCCGTGATGCTCGTATTGACATACGCCGAGATTGATTACACGGTAGTCTATGACGAAGAAATTCTTACCGGCGAACTCTCCAAATACGACTGGCTCCACGTCCACCACGAAGATTTTACGGGACAGTTTGGCAAATTCTATTCTGCATATAAAAATGCGCCTTGGTATCGCAACCAGGTCGCCGAGTTCAACGCTTTGGCGCAAAAAATGGGATTTTCCAAAGTTTCGCACCTCAAACTCGCCGTCGCCAAGACTATGAAAGAGTTTGTCGGCAACGGTGGATTTATGTTTGCAATGTGTTCGGCAACAGACAGTTTTGATATTGCGCTTGCAGCCGAGGGCGTTGACATTTGCCAACCGATGTTTGATGGCGACCCCATCGACCCCGATTGCCAGAAAAAACTCGATTTTCGTAAAACCTTTGCCTTCCAGAATTTTACGTTGGAGCTCAATCCCAACGTCTATGAATATGCCGACATCGACGCCACCAACACCCGCAAGGTAAAGAAGGAAAACGATGTGTTTACATTGTTTGATTTTTCCGCCAAGTGGGATCCTGTGCCTACGATGTTGTGTCAAAATCATGAAGCTGTCATCGATGCTTTTATGGGTCAGACCACATCTTACCGCAAGGAAGTAATCAAACCGAGCGTCCTCATCATGGGCGAAAACAAATCTGCAAACGAGGCTCGCTACATCCACGGCGAATACGGCAAAGGTACTTGGACGTGGTACGGAGGACACGACCCCGCCGATTATCAGCATTTTGTAGGCGACCCGCCAACCGACCTCGACCTTCATCCCAACAGCCCCGGCTACCGTCTCATCCTCAACAACGTACTCTTCCCGGCGGCTAAGAAAAAGAAGATGAAGACCTGATAATATTACGCCAATCCTATAAAACCAAGAGGCTGTCTAAAAATCCCATTTTAGACAGCCTCTTGGTTTTATGCAAATAATTAAGATTCAATAGTTTTCGGTACTTTTTTGTAATATCGACCAATCTATAACAGCGTATAACCGCCGAAATCTGCCATTTTAGCCATCAAAAAAAATCT
>DGIK01000184.1:0-2326 GCA_002393195.1 Bacteroidales bacterium UBA3824
TACACCAAGTCTGCCAAAGTTCCAAGTTGTGATGAGGGTGGGATTCGAACCCGCAACCGGAGGCTCCGTAGACCTCTGCTCTAATCCGTTGAGCTACCTCACCTTGTGTTTCGCGGAAGTAAGAGGATTCGAACCTCTGAAACCCTTTAATTGGGTTCAACACGTTAGCAATGTGCCGCTTTCGACCGCTCAGCCATACTTCCTTAACTGATTACGCTGCAAAATTATAATGCGTGGATGAAGTCTTTTTTCGTAGATGAAAAAAAAGTTGAAAAAAATTTTATGGGCACAAAAAAACGAGGCAAAATTTTGTTTTTGCCTCGTTTTTTATTGTGAAGCAGGCGAGCCGCCTGCATTCCATATTTATTTGGCAGGCGGGACGCCTGCACTCCACCTTATCTTATTCTGCCTTCAAGATGAACCAATTCTTTTTACCCTTCTTTACCAAGATGTACTTGCCGTCGAGGAGGTAGGTGTCGTTCAATACCAAGTCGGCGTCAGAGATTTTTTCCTGGTTGATGGAGACTGCGTTTTCTTTGATGCTGCGGCGACATTCGCTCTTGGAGGGGAAACACTTGGAGCGTTCTGCCAAGAGGTCAAGGATGCCGATGCCATTTTTGAGTTCGGCGGCGGAGATTGAGTATTGGGGTACGCCTGCAAATACTGCGAGGAACGATTGCTCGTCCAAACTCAAAAGTTGTTCCTTCGTGCCTTTGCCAAAGAGGATTTGAGAGGCTGCAATGGCTTGATTGTAAGCGTCCTCGCCATGTACCATAATGGTGATGCGCTTTGCGAGTTCGCCTTGGAGAAGACGACGGCCTGGGTCTTCGCGGTGCTTGGCGATGAGGGCTTCAATTTCTTCGCGGGTCAGCATCGTGTAAATCTTGATGTAACGCTCGGCGTCTTCGTCGGAGGTGTTGATCCAAAACTGGTAAAACTCGTATGGCGTGGTGTAACGTGCATCGAGCCATACGTTGCCTTTCTCGGTCTTGCCAAATTTGGTGCCGTCTGCCTTCTTGATGAGGGGGCAGGTGAGACCAAATGCCTCAGCCTCCTGACCGTCGATGCGGCGGATGAGTTCGGTGCCGGTGGTGATGTTGCCCCATTGGTCTGCACCGCCCATTTGGAGTTTTACGTTGCGGTTTTTGCGGAGCCAATAGAAGTCGTAACCCTGCATCAACTGATACGAAAATTCGGTGAACGACATACCCTCGCGGCTGTCGTCGGCAAAACGTTTCTTTACCGAATCCTTCGACATCATATAATTGACCGTGATGTGCTTGCCGATGGTGCGGATGAAGTCGATGAAGGTGATGTCTTTCATCCAATCGTAGTTGTCAACGAGTTCGGCGTGGTTGGGCGCGTCGCTGTCGAAGTCGAGGAATTTGGAGAGTTGTTTCTTGATGGCTTCCTTGTTGTGGTTGAGGGTCTCTACGTCGAGGAGGTTGCGCTCCTGCGACTTGCCCGATGGGTCGCCCACCATACCCGTTGCACCTCCAACGAGGGCGAAGGGCTTGTGTCCTGCCATTTGGAAGTGTTTGAGTATCATAATACTTACAAGGTGTCCTATGTGGAGCGAGTCGGCGGTGGGGTCGATGCCCACGTATGCCGAGGTCATTTCTTTCGCTAACTGTTCCTCTGTGCCGGGGGTGATGTCGTGAATCATCCCGCGCCATTTCAAATCGTCTATAAAACTCATTTTTTGTAACAATAATTTAGTGTTTTTCAACGCCTTGCGGCGTTGGTGCGTTTAAAGTTTGAAGCGCGACAAGAATTTCATGTCGTTCTCGAAGAACATCCTGATGTCTGTAACGCCGTAGCGGAGCATTGCGGTGCGCTCGATGCCCATACCGAATGCAAAGCCTGAATATACTTCGGGGTCGATGCCGCAGTTGCGGAGGACGTTGGGGTGTACCATTCCACAGCCCAATACTTCGAGCCAACCGGTGTTTTTGCAGATGCCGCAGCCTTTGCCGCCGCAGATGGAGCAACTAACGTCCATTTCCGCGCTCGGCTCGGTGAATGGGAAGTACGACGGACGGAGACGAATCTCGGTCTTTTCGCCGTAAAATTCCTTGGCAAAATACATCAAGGTTTGCTTTAAGTCAGCAAATGAAACGTTCTTATCTACATAGAGTCCCTCTACTTGATGGAATATGCAGTGTGAACGCGCCGATACTGCCTCGTTCCTGAATACACGGCCTGGCACGAGGACGCGGATAGGCGGTTTTTGCTTTTCCATAACGCGCACTTGTCCGCCCGAAGTGTGGGTGCGGAGAAGGATGTCGGGGTTGGTCTCTATAAAGAAGGTGTCCTGCATGTCGCG
>DGIK01000184.1:2371-2853 GCA_002393195.1 Bacteroidales bacterium UBA3824
TGTCCTGCATGTCGCGGGCGGGGTGTTCGGGGGCAAAATTGAGGGCGGTGAAGTTGTGGTAGTCGTCTTCAATCTCCTGACCCTCAGCCACTGTGAATCCAAGGCGCGAGAATATTTCAATAATCTCGTTGAGGACGTTTGTAATCGGGTGGTGGCTTCCGAGGCTGTAATTGGGACCTGGAAGCGTGATGTCGAGGTCGTTGGGCTTAGAAGCCTGCTCCTCAAATTTTTCCTGCGCGTCGTTGATTTTCTTTTCCACGAGTTGTTTCAAGGCGTTGATGCGCTGTCCGTACTCGCGTTTTTCGGTGGGCGCAACGTTCTTGAACTCGGCGAATATCTCGTTGAGGATGCCCTTGCGCGACAGGAATTTCAGTCGCAACTCCTCCGCCTTCTCCTTGGTGTCGGCGGTGAATTGCTGCACCTCGTCTATGAAGTCTTTAAGTTTTTCTATCATAACAAGTAATTGAAATTATTGAAGTAAT
>DGIK01000029.1 GCA_002393195.1 Bacteroidales bacterium UBA3824
ATCACTTCAATTACTTCAATCACTTGTCAAAATTTGCTGCTCACCATTGGTCTGTCGTTATTGGCTTCCTTGTGGATGATTATCAAGCAGATGACATCAAGTATAATGACAAAAGCGAGCAGAGCCAACACCATGGCGTCATTGTCTTCGCTATTGATGGCGAGATAGTCGTAGGTGCCGTGCGCCACTGTGGCAGTCAGGAGAGCCAAGGCGAGATGTGTGTATTGTTGTAGTCGTCGTCCGTAATAAAAATGGTGTTTGGCTCTTGAAAAAAACACACCCATCAATATCGCAAATGTTGCGTGTCCGGGTATCGAAAGCAACGCCCTTGCTATTGCAACCGTAAGCCCTCCTTGGAATACGTACAATATGTTTTCGATGGCGGCAAAACCCAATGAGACTGTTACACTATATACAATAGCGTCGAAACTGTCGTTGAAGTCGGCGTGTTTCCAGATGTACAACATCAGTACGGCGAGCTTGACGACCTCTTCCGATAACGCCACAGTCAGATACATTTCGATGAATGGGTCGGTGGTTTCAAATGTCCATTCAGATATGACGGCAGGAATCACCGACAGGCATCCCCACAGAAACGCAAAACCCAGCGTCCGCCGTGGTTCGGGGTCGTGATCTTTGCGATAGACGTAATACAAAACCGCTGCAACTGGCAGCAATGCCAATAGAAGTATCCAGAATGTTCCCATTGTTACCTGATATTAAGTATTTTGTGTGTCTGTATCGAAATGCGCCATGCCGGATGTTGCAATACATAATTGAAAATGAGCGGATACGCCGCCTCCTTGCTGTCCCATTCGGCTTGCAGCAGGAGAGCGCAACCTTGCTTTGCCTTGGCGGCGCATTGCTCGGCAAAGGCTAAATCGTCGGCGTTGGCTATCACCACTTTGAGCTCGTCGGCTTTTATAAGTACATCGTCTATCGGTGGGCGTGCCGTCTTTGGCGATACGCATATCCAATCAAAACTGCCAGAGAGCGGGTGCGCTCCCGATGTTTCGAGCCAGATGGAGAGTCCGTGCTCCTTCAATGCGGCGCATAGAGCGTCGAGATTGTGCATGAGCGGTTCGCCGCCGGTGATTACCACGTTGCGGCATTGTGATGCGGCGGCGCGGGCGGCAATCTCGGCGACGGTGGAGATGTTGTGGGTGTTGTTGATATTCCACGTCGTCTTGCTGTCGCAGAATGGGCAGCGCACGTCGCATCCGGCAAGCCTGATGAAGTAGGCGGCGCGTCCAGTATTGCAGCCTTCGCCCTGCACCGAGTAGAATTCTTCGGCTACCGGGAGGCTTTTACAATTGTTTTCGGAGGCAATTTTTACCATTTCAGTGTGTTTTTAATGCACGAATTTAAGAAATATTCGCCATATTGCAAAATTTTTGCAAAAAAATTGTTGATTTCAAATATTTAATTCTATATTTGTGTCTTAAAACGAAACATATTTCAAGTCATATATATATGAGTACATATACATACAAGTACCCCATGCCGTCGGTAACTACCGACACGATAGTGATTAGGGGCGAAGGAATCACGCGCCAAGTGCTTCTCATCAAGCGAAAACGCGACCCTTATAAGAGTTGTTGGGCGTTTCCGGGCGGTTTTACGGAGGAAGGCGAAACCCTCGAACAGAGCGCGGCGCGCGAATTGGAGGAGGAGACTGGCGTACAATGTCAATTCCTCTCGCAGTTTAAGGCTTTTGGCGATCCGGGGCGCGACCCGCGTGGACGCACTATCACGATAGTTTTTTATGCATACGTGGACGAGGACACCGAGGCTGTGGCGAGCGACGATGCGGCGGATGTGGATTGGTTTGACCTCAACAACCTGCCTGCACTTGCCTTCGACCATGCGAAGATTCTTGAAGAGTTTATCCTCGCCAATCATTAGGTATTTGATTGTGTATCGCAAAGACAACCAAACACAATATATTTTATAGTTAACATTGAGTATTAGGATTGCCATATTATTAATATTGACCACAACGTTCTGCATAGGGGCGAGGGCGCAGTATGCCGGTACGTCTGCTGAGAAGGATTCGCTTATTGAGCGGTTGAGGATGGAATTGGCATCCAAAGAAGATGAAATAATCCGCAAGCAGATACTCCTTGACGAGCGTGAACGGGAGATTTTTGAGAAAGAACTCACCATCGACAGGCTCAACCGCAGCATTTCGCGTCAGTCGCAGGCTATTACCGACCAGGTGGACAGGCTCAAAGACCAAAAGGAATCTGTGAGGAAAATGCAGGAGCAGTTGGATAGCACAAAGCGCGACCTCGACAAGGCGGCGGAACAGTTGGAGATTCGCAACAAGGAAATCAATTTTGTAGAGACCGAACTTACGCGGCAGAAGAAGCATCTCGAAGAGCAACGCCAATTGGCAGAGCAGCAGAAGTCTATTCTCGACACCGAAATTGCCGACAAGCAGCGTGAACTCGAACAGCTCAACACCCGCAACGAACTGCTCAACAATCGTCTATTGATGGCGTGGGCGGCTATTGCATTGTTCCTGATAATGCTTGCCGTGATTGCCAAATTCTATATCGACAAGCGCCGCGACAATCAGAAACTCGCCGAAAAAAACAACGCACTCACTCTCGCACACGAGGAGATAAGCACTCAGAAAGAGGAGATTGCAACCCAAAACGACAAAATCATAGAGTCGATACTCTATGCACAGAAGATACAGCAGGCGGTAATGCCTACGGTGGACTATTTCGACCAATATTTGCCACAGCATTTCATTCTGCTCAAACCCCGCGACATCGTGAGCGGCGATTTCTATTGGGGTACGCACATTGGCGACAAGTTTGTATATACAGCCGCCGATTGCACTGGACATGGCGTGCCGGGCGCGTTCATGAGTCTGCTCGGCATCACTTTCCTCAACGAGATAGCCGGGCGCAGCACTTCAAAGTTCGTTACTGCCGCCGGAATACTCACGAGTCTGCGGTTGAAAATAATCACCTATCTGCACCAGACCGGCAAGGAAGGCGAACAGCAGGACGGCATGGACATCGCCCTTTGTGTATATGACAAGGCGTCGTCCAAGTTGCAATATGCGGGCGCATTCAATCCACTCGTGATAATCCGCGACGGCGTACTCACTCAGTATGATGCCGACGAGATGCCAATCGGATATTATGCCAACCAATCAGACCGTTTTACCAATCACGTCATCGACATCAAGGAAGGCGACATGGCTTATTTGTTTACCGACGGATATGCCGACCAATTTGGCATGGTGGACGGTCGCAAGAAAAAATATCTCGTAAAACGGTTCAAAGATTTCCTCTTGCAAATTTACAACCTCGATATGAAGGAGCAGGAGCAACGTCTTGACGACAATCTGGCACAATGGCGTGGCGACTTGAAACAGCTCGACGATGTGCTTGTATTTGGCACGAGGTTTTAGGTAGGAAAGAGGAGAGAGGAAAGATGAAAGTGGAAAGAGAAAAGTGAAAATGATAAAAGTGAAAATTGAAAATAATATAATACAGCATATAGTTTTTAAACAAGCATAGTAAACAAAATGATTTTTTATACCGATTATTCGTTGGAAGGTTCCAATACTTTCAATATCAAGGCGAAGGCCAATGTCTTTTATGAGGTGGGCTTGCGCGAAGATTTGGATTCTTTTGTACGTAAACGCAAGTTGATGGATATGCCGCGCCTTGTATTGGGCAACGGCAGCAATGTTCTTTTTGTAAAAAAGAGATTCAAGGGCGTTGTACTCAAAAATGAGATGCGCGGTATCGAGTTTGTAAGCGAGACCGACAGCGAGGTGCTGCTCAAAGTGGCGTCTGGCGAGGATTTTGACGAGTTTATCGCATTCTGCCTCAAAAAACACTTGCACGGCGCGGAGAATCTTTCCGGCATCCCTGGCTCTGTGGGAGGCGCGGTTGTTCAAAACATTGGCGCATACGGTCAAGAGCTTAGCAACCTTGTGAGAAGTGTGGAATATTTCGACTTCGACGATTACGAAATGCACACCATCGACAATCCCGGTTGCAAATTCGGCTATCGCGATTCCATCTTCAAGCACGAATTGCTGGACAAGACTTTCATCACTTCCGCCACATTTGCGCTTTCCAAGAAGTACACTCCAATAGTTGGCTACGGCGCATTGCAGGAGCGTCTGTCGGGGTATGCAGTGCTTACGCCGATGCTCGTAAGGCGGGCGGTTTTAGCGTTGCGTTTTGAGAAAATCCCGGATGTTAAGCAGTATGGCAATGCAGGTAGTTTCTTCAAGAATCCCGACATTACTTCCGAAGAGGCGGCAAAACTTGCCAAGCAACACCCCGAGGTGAAGATGTTTGAGCAGGAGAACGGTATGTTTAAGATACCTGCCGGACAACTCATCGACCTCTGTGGATTCAAGCGCACTCCTACGGCTACTGTTGGCGTTGCATATACTAACGCGCTGATATTGATGAACCTTGGCGGTGCAAAGGGCAGAGAAATCCTCGAATACGCCAAGAATATCAAGAAGGCTGTCAAGCAGCGTTTTGGTGTAAAACTTGAGCCGGAAGTCGTGATTATATAAGAAAAATATTCCATACGGGTAGCAATGAAATGGAGTGATTATTTCAACAGAACCTCGCTCAGACAGTATCTGATGGTTCTGTTGGGTACGTTTATTATTGCATTGGCGTACATATTATTTGTATCTCCTTACAAGTTTGTGCCGGGCGGCGTATATGGTATCTCCATTATGATACACCACCTGACCAAGGATTCGTTTGAGATGTTTCCAGACGGTCTGCCAATCGGTGTGCTTGCCCTCCTGATGGATATTCCGCTCACGATAATTGGCACCAAGATTTTGGGACCTAAGTTTGGACTCAAAACTGTGCTGGGGTTCGTGTCGATGTCGGTATTTTCGAGCGTGTTGGAGTATTTTCACGGATATGAGCCGCTTGTGGCAGACAATCCGCTGCTGTCGGCTATTGCGGGCGGCGTGCTTGTGGGCATTGGTTCGGGCATCGTATTCAAGGCTCACGCCACTACGGGCGGCAGCGACATCATTGCAGCCATCCTCGCCAAATATACCCGTGGCCCGCTCGGTTTGATGCAGATTTATGTGGATTCGGCAATCGTATTGCTGTCATTGGCGGCGTTCCACGATTGGAGTATTCCGTTGTATTCGTGGATTATCATCTTCATCACCGGCAAGTGCATCGACGTAGTTTTGCAGGGTCTCAATGTGGAGAAGGCGTTGATAATCATTACAGAACACCCCGACGAAATCCGCGAGGTGATTCTCTACAAGATGGACAGGGGCGGCACTTTCTTCAATGGTCGCGGTATGTATCACAATCAAGAACGCAACATTTTGTTTACTGTGCTTTCGCGACGGCAGGCTGAATTGCTAAAAGATTTTATCCGCGAAATCGATCCCAAGGCCTTTATGGCGATATTGGACGCAAGCGAGGTTTTGGGCGAAGGCTTCAAGGATTTAAAGGTAGAGAGTTGAGTTTTTCGGGGTGTCCTAACGGACAGAAATCTCACAAATCTAAACAAATCTCACAAAACAAATAACAAACATATTTGTAAGATTTGAAAAGATTTGTAAAATTTCCGCGAAGCGCCCCCAAAAAAATGCCGAATGGCAATTATGAATTTTTAATTATGCATTAATAATATGGAAGTAAAAATCGAGCCGACGTGGCAACCGCTTTTGCAGCCGGAGTTTGACAAGCCGTATTTTTGGCAACTTGCGGGCTTCGTAAAACAGGAATACGCCACCAAAACTATATATCCAGAAGGCAAAAATATTTTCAACGCCTTCAATCTTTGCCCGTTTCCGGAAGTGAAGGTGGTCATCATCGGTCAAGACCCTTATCACGAGCCGATGCAGGCGCACGGGTTGTGTTTTTCGGTGCAGGACGGTGTGCCGTTTCCGCCGAGTTTGCAAAATATTTTCAAGGAAATCTCTGACGATATGGGCGTGCCGATGCCCACAAGTGGCAACCTTGAACGTTGGGCGCGTCAAGGTGTTTTGCTCCTAAACTCAATACTTACCGTGGAGGCGCACAAGGCGGCATCACATTCGGGCAAAGGTTGGGAACAATTTACGGACAAGGTCATCGAGATTGTTTCTCAAAATGCTGACCACGTGGTATTTATGCTTTGGGGCAGTTATGCCAAAAACAAAGGCCGTGTAATAGACACTTCCAAACATCTTGTACTCACCGCCGTGCATCCCTCGCCGCTAAGCGTCTATCGCGGTTTCTTCGGCTGCAAACATTTCAGCAAGGCAAACGAATGGCTCGTCGCACATGGGAAAAAGGCAATTAATTGGTAATGATGGAGTGCGGGCGGCTCGCCCGCTAAATATATAATCGCAGGCGAGCCGCCTGCATTCCAAACAATGACAGATAGTTATATCACCATATCGACGCCAGGCGAGGCGATTTATAAGGAGAAGGGCAGCAAGTTTTTGTCCTTCGCGTTTCATATTGACGATGAGGACGAGGCGGATGCCATCAGAAAAGATTTCAAGAAAAAATATTATGATGCCACTCACGTCGTGTATGCTTTTAGGATAGGGGCGGAGGGGCAACAATTTCGCGCCGCAGATGATGGCGAGCCGTCGGGGTCGTCGGGGTTGCCGGTATTGAATACTATCAAATCAAGAAATATTACTAATGTCATCGTCTTGGTGGTCAGGTACTTCGGCGGCACGAAGTTGGGCATTCCGGGATTGATAGATGCTTATTCGCAGGCGGCGGGTATGGCTCTCGATGCCGCTGAGACCGAGGAAAGGCTCGTTACAGAAATAATTGATGTCGTAGTGCCTTATTCGCAGATGAATTATGTGATGCGCATCGTGAAAGACCAAGACCTCCAAATTGCCGAAATGGGCGGCTCTACCGATTGCGAAATTAAAATCCTCGTCCGCAAAAATCTGAAAGACAATATATTGGAATTACTGAATAAAAACGGTAAAATCACAAGATAAACAAAAATCTATACAAATCAAACAAATAAGGAAATGTGTGATTTGTATAGATTTGAATCAATTTGTGAAATTTCTCGCGCAGCGACCCTTAAAACAATCTTATTGCACCTCCACCGTGAGCGGCGTGTTTACCTGACCGAGCCTGTTGTGCATCTGATAACTGAAATAGCCGGGCAGGTTGTATTTGCCGGGTTTCATCGTTGATGCCACTACGAGGCGGTATTTGAGTGTGATGATGTCGCGCTCGATGGGCAGTTTGTACCATTGGTACTGCACCTTGCTGTTGTCAAAATAGAAGTTGGCGTTGTCGGAGCCGCCGTTGATTTCGAGGGCGGTCATTCCTTCGGGCAGCAATTGTTGGTACTGCGCAAAACAGGCGAGGTCGCATTTCTTGACGTTTACTGTTACGGTGAGCGTGTCGCCGGGCTTGGCTGCGCGGTCGATTGCGCTCTGAGCCGACGGCACTTGCGCGTATGTGGCGGCGGCGATGCCGAGCATCATTGTTATGAGCAATATTATTCGTTTCATTTTTGGTGTGTGTTAGATTGATTTTTTGATGATTTCTACTGTCTCTTTGGGCGTTGACGACAGATGCACGTAACTCAGGTCGTCGTCCTTAATCACTTTGTATTCAGTGAGTAATATGTCGCTGAGCCACGATGTGAGCGGTCGCCAAAATTCGGCGTCCTGCAATATTATCGGTCGCCTTTTGATGATGCCCATCTGCATAAGGGTCATACATTCGGTGATTTCGTCCAATGTGCCGTAGCCGCCGGGCAACGCCACAAACGCCGTCGCCATATCCCAAAACAACTGTTTGCGCGCCGCCATATTGGTGAGCACGATGTTGTATTGAGGGTCGATGTATTCGTTTTGGATGAATATTCCGGGGAATTTCATACAAATGCCCACCGACTTGCCGCCGGATTGCTGCGTGCCTTTGTTGACGGCCTCCATAAGCCCCGGACCGCCGCCGGTAACTACCGCATATCCCGCCAAACCGAGCGCGTAGCCGGTCTCAACGGCTTTTTCGTAGTGGGGCGTGCCTTCCTTGATGGACGAGGAGCACAGCACCGCCACGCTTGCGCCGATGCCGCCGAGCATAGATTTGCCGAGCGCGATTTCCTGTTGATAAATGTCGTTTTTCATTTTTTTGATTGTTTTTGGCAAAGTTATGCAAAAAACTAATTACTGCAATAAAAAATCGTCTAAAAATTTGTTTTTATTGCGACGGCTTATTATTTTTGCTCCATAATCAAATACGTGGTGAAGATGACAAATTACGCAACAGCAACTAATACGGCGACGGCATCGTTTGATGCCGTAATGGATTATTTGCACTCTATCCCAATTAGTTATGAGACTAAGAAGTTTGTTTACAGGCAGTTGCGACAAGAGGTAAATGAAAACCATCACAAGACAATGAAAGACCGGTTGCAGCAAATTTCTGGGTTGAAGCGAGGTTGGGACGGAGATGATGGATTGCCTATTAAGAAAAAAACAATCCAAAATTTTGCGCAAGTGCTCAGTATTTGTGATTTTGCGGACGTGGCTGATTGGTCATTGTTTCCAAACACAAATGGCACATTGCTTTTGGAACAAGAAAACGCTTCTATAAGCATCGCCTCTACGGAGTTTTCTTATTATGCTGAAATGTCGGACAGGTATATGGAAGCCGAAAAACAGCCATATTCATTGCGCGCCTTTTTGGAAACATTGAGAACTATAAATGCTTTTTTGAAAAATGACTGACAAATTGCTTGACAATCAAGAAGATGTGACTCGTGCAATATTCTCGCCGCTGATGATAGATGATGATGGCAATTTGTCAAGGGCGGCATTTGCATTGCGTCATAATGAGGATTATATTTCAGTTGCCCAAACCAGCATTTCGTCTTGGAAAAATGATATTCGTTCTATTCCCGAAAATGCAAACCGCAGACTTTATGGTTATTGCTTGTTGAATGTAAAGAGTATCAGAGAGTTAAATTTTGTATATCGAAAATATCAGGCGGTATTTGATGTGGTTGAAAAACATACGCCATCCAACCCTTCTCATTCGGGCATTTATGTGCTATTGGACAATGCTATCTTGAAGGGCGACAGAAAAAAGGGCTTGAAAAACATTCCGGAGGATGTTGCTGTTGATACTTTTACGATGCGTTACCAGAGAAAGTTGGTCAATCTCGCACAGGGCAACATTGTACGCCTTTAAATGTTAGTCTGTCAATAAGTTGGAATGCGGGCGGCTCGCCCGCCCAATCACTTATAAAAGTTTTTCACAAACCCCGTCGTGTCGTCTTTCTTGCCCAATACATACGTATTCCACGCCGCCTTTATGAATCCCATTCCGTATGCCGTCAATTGTACAAATACCGCCTCGATGGACAGCAAGCCGACGCGGACGCCGTTTTTGCGGGCGGAGTCGATGAATATAATCAACGACAACAATATCAATGGCGAGAGGCAGAGTAGGGGAGCAACCCAATTCTTGAAAATGATGGCTGTGACGATTGCCGCCAATATGCAAACTATTTCGCCGACAAGGAAACACGCGGGCAATGTGTGCACCAATTTCAACGAGCCGGGATGACGCTGATTGAGGTTGATGCGGGCGCAGCCGGAATTGAACACCTGACGGAAAAATTTGCGGAAGTCCGTGCGACGTTTGTGATATACGAAGGCTTCTTTTATCAATTGCGTCTCAAAACCGCCTTCCAATATCCTCAGCGTCATATCGATGTCCTCGCCAAATCGCATTGTGGAAAATCCGTGCGTTGCCTCCAATACTTTGCGCGAAAATCCCATATTGAAACTTCTCGGATGAAATTTGCCCGCCTTCTCGCTCGCGCCGCGTATGCCGCCGGTGCTGATTATTGATGTCATTGCATAACTAATTGCCTTTTGCACGGGCGTAAAATTGGGCATTGCCGCATCGGGTCCGCCGTAGCAATCGGTGAAATTGTCGTCGAGACGATGTGCCACTATTTGCATATAATCGTCGGGAATGATGCAGTCGCTGTCAAAAAAAACAAAATAATCGCCCTCAGACCTTTCTGCGCCGTAATTGCGCGTGGTGCCGGGTCCCGAATTTGGCTTATAATAATATTTGATGTCGAGTTGTGGGCGGTATTTTTCGATGATGGAATCGGAGCGGACGTTGCTGCCGTCCTCAACGACAATCACATCGAAGTCCTTGAAAGTCTGACGTGTAAGGCTGTCAAGAAGTTCGTCGATTTCCGTCGGGCGGTTGTAAAGCGGGATTATGATACTAAATTTCATTGTGAGATGCTTTTATGTTTTTCGGCGTCGTGTTTTTCATATATCGTCTTATATTCCGAATAATAAATCTTGACGATGCAGGTGAACGGTATTGCGACTATAAGGCCGAGAAATCCAAGCAACTTGCCCCACACCGAGAGCGAGAGCAAAATCATTGCGGGATTGAGGCCTGTGGCGTGTCCCATAATCTTTGGCGTCAAAAACATATCTTGGATTATCTGCACCGACACAAAGACACTTGCCGTCATCAATATGCAGAGCCATATCGGCGTGCCGGTCTCCATACTCATCACGCAACTAAGCAGCAGCGCGGGCAGAAAGCCGAGGATTTGGAGATAAGGCACGATGTTGAGCGCGCCCACCATCAAGCCGAGCAACAGTCCCAGCGGCAGTCCAATTATCATAAAACCAAATGAATACAAGACCATCACGCAAATCACGATGATTATCTGTCCGCGAAAATATTTTTGCATTTCGGATGTGAATCGCGTGAAAAATCTCAGAAAACGCTCCTTGAATTTGGTTGGCACGAGTTCCACGATTCCCTTGCTGATGCCTTCGTAGTCGAGCATTATGAAAATGAGATACAGGATGATGATAGCCGCGCCCAACGCACTTGCTATCGCGCTGTAAGTCTTGCTGAAAAACGATCCCAAATGCGGCAGCAACGCCTTTGCGAGCGAATCAATCATAGCGGCGATATTGTCGCTTGCGAGGATAGCGGCGAGTTTTTCGTTGTTGGAGAGTTTGTTGATATAGTCGGTGATGAACGACGGCAGACCGTCCTGCCATTCGTTCAAAATGTTGTGTTCCACAAGCAGTGTGTACAGATGACGCATTTCGGCGAATAGCAGCGGCAGTATCACCGCCAATATCACCGAAAACAACGTAAATGTCAGCAGCAATGTTACCACCACGGCTATCCATCTGCGGCGCAAAAACCGTTGGAAGAAGTGCACGACCGGGTTCAATATATAAGCCAGCATAAATGCCACTGCAAACGGCAGCAGCACATTCCGCAGATAATACACCAATGCCAATGCACCCACCACGGCGCATATTTTGAGCAACAGGCTCACAGTCGGCGATATTTGTTCCTTTTCGGACATCAAATGTTTAGTTTAAATATTAAAGTTTGTTATAAGGGGTGTCCTGACGGACAGAAATTGTACAAATCTAAACAAATCTTTCAAATAATCCAATAATCAACAAATCATTAAATCACTAAATCATTTGTAAAATTTGAAAAGATTTGTATGATTTCAAGCGAAGCGCCCCCTTCTCCCGAATGGCAATTATGCATTATGCATTAATCAAAAATTCCATCGTATCTACTCCATCGGCATAGTCCATCAGCGACGGATATTGCGCCTTGCCAAATCCGACTGTTGGCAGTCCGGGCAGCGGATTCGCAGAAACCACGCATTGCAAATCGTCTTTCATACCGCGCAGTCGCTCCGACAACGCTTCAATATCGTCGTATCTTTCGGCGTACAAAACCCCAATCGGCGAGCCGATGCCTTCGTCCTCCTTCAATAGCAGAAAATTGTTGTCCAAAAACTTTGCGTCCGACATCAGGTAAATCGCCTTGTTGTAAGTGTAATTGTCGGAATATTTGGCATTGTGGGCTACTGTGCAGTGGTCGATGATATTGCCGAAGAATGTATTGTAATCATAATCCTTGGGTACATAAATCTTTGACACGCTGCGACATCCGAGTCCGTAATACGCAAAAATGTCGTCTGCCAAGGCGTGATAGTCGTCGGGAGTTTCATTGCCGGTGAGCACAGAGACCGAATGACGGTTGCGGCGGATGATGTGGGGATATTTTGAAAAATAATAATCAAAATAACGGCTCGTGTTGTTGCTGCCGGTTGCGATAATCGCGTCAAATACGAGCCTTTGACCGTCCTGTTCCTCGATGATGCGGTCTTGGAGCGTGGGGTCTATTTTTTTCAGGATTGCAACTACGGCTTTGGGCAGCAGAGTGTCCTTGCTCGAATATTTGATGATGCAGGTGCAGCCCGACAGGAGTATGCACACCAAATCGTGGAAGCATACGAGAGGGATGTTGCCGGCGGGAATGAGTTTTACCTTCACATCGCGGGTCTTTGCGCCGTCAAGGGCGTATTTCTTATAAAACGCCTCCAAGTCGCGACGGTTGAGCATCTGGGAAAGCGAGCGGAGTTGCATTTTTACATATTCGGGCGTGAACCATCCATTGTGGTTGCGGCATACGGACGCCAATTCGCCCAAATTGCGGGCGTCGTCGGCGTATTGTGCATCGAGGGCTACATCCTCGCCAGCAGCCGCGCCTAATATTTTGCCGAGTGTCAAAAAGGTTTCCTTGTTCATAATACGCAAAATTATCATTAAATTATTAAAAAAACAAGCCGTATATAAAAAAATGGATTTTTTTTTCTAAATTTGCGGAATGATTAAACCGTTATCATTATGAGAGAAATACATGCAAACGCCAAGATTAACATTGGCCTCAACATAACCAACCGTCGCCCCGATGGCTTCCACGACATCGAGACGGTGTTTTATCCTGTCCGATTGGCAGACCATCTGTTTATCCGTCCCGCTGAAAACAAGGACGAGGAGATTTTCAACGTCTGGTCCAGCATACGTACTGTTGGAGGCGTGAGGGACGATAGCATCCAAGAAGAACTTAGCAAGGGCGGCACCAACATTATATCGAAGGCACTCGCGTTGCTTCGAGAGAATTATGATGTGCCGCCGATAGACATCGCCATGTTGAAAAATATTCCTGTGGGCGCGGGTCTTGGCGGCGGCTCGTCTGATGCGGCGTTTTTCATCAAGGAGATTAATTCGTTTTTCTCGCTCGGAATGACGACCGACCAGATGAAGGAACTTGCTTCGCGGCTTGGCAGCGATTGTGCTTTTTTCATCGACAACACCCCGAAATACGCCACAGGTCGCGGCGAAATTATGCAGAGCGTGCCGTCGGTGTTGGATGGTTACAAGATAAAAGTAATCAAACCGCTTTTCAACATCTCCACGAAGGAGGCGTATTCCAAGGTGAAGCCGCAGACGCCCAAGACATCGCTTTTGGAGGATTTCAATCGTCCTGTCAAGGAATGGAAGGATTATATCAAGAACGACTTTGAGCAATTCTTGTTTCCAGAACATCCTGAATTGCAGCGATATAAGGACGCACTCTATGAGAGCGGCGCGTTGTATGCGGCTATGACTGGCAGCGGCTCGGCATTGTTTGGAATATTCGAGGGTGACCCGGTTTTGAACGACGAAATAAGGCAGTTGGCGGTATAAAAACAAAAAAAATAAAAAATTTAGGCTTTTTGGAACTGAATTTGCCCGAAAGTTACTAATTTAGTAGGCTGAATTTGATTATATATTGCAATATAGATGAAATCCAAGAAGACAAATAGCAGGATATATCTTGTGGTGAACATAGTTGTGGCTGTGTTTTTCACCATATTGTTTGGTGTGCTCTGCGTTCTCGCCATCCATTCGCAGGACAGCGACTTGCGCCAGAAAAACTACCAGCAGATGGACGATGCTATCAACGACCTCAGATATAGGCTTGAAACCGAAAACAACATCAACAGCGAGAACGTGTCTGAATCGCTCAGGCTCTTTGTGCATTTTATGCGGCAGAGCGGGCAGATAACGCAGGAGCAGGATTCCATAGGCCGCCAGACCACCAACTTCGAGACCGGCGAAACGTCTTACGAGCGCATACCGAGGTGGACGGTAAGGGGCAAGGACTTGTCGTCGCTCAATTCGCTTATAGAAAATGTGTACAGCTTGACGGGCGCGCAGTCGGCTATTTACCAGAAGATTCCAGAGGGCTACCTCATTATGACCTCCAATTTTGACCACGGCGACCGCCAGTTGCTTTCCAACGTATTCATTCCCAATACTTCCGACATTGTGCCCACCATCGAGAATGGCGAGATTTACAGCGGCAATATCACAATATTCAAGAAGCAATATGTGGCGGCGTTTTTCCCGTTGTTTTTGAATACCAAAATCAGCGGTATGATTTCCTGTATGAAGAGTTTTGGAATATCGAAGGATATTGAGAGTTACGTAAAGAGTCAGGTGGTCAATGAAACTGGCTATCTTTTTATGATGAGCAAGTCGGCGGGCGTGTATGTGCATCCCGATTTTGCCAATTCTGAGAGCCTGAGTTCGGAGCGTATGCTCAATAAGCTCAAAGGTGTTGGCTCCGAGATAGAGACCACCGTTTACAAGATGCCCGAAAAAGATTTTAAGATTTGCCAGAAGGCGGCTTACATCAAGGAGTTTGATGTTTATATAGGTGCGTGTTGCCCTGAGGACGACCTCGGATTGTCTGCAATGCGCAAGGCTGCGATTATCACTATTTTTGTGCTGTTTTGGGCGTTGGCGACGTCCATCGTGCTGCTGTCCAACTGGTTTTCGGCAAAATTGTTCAACAAGGTGCGCTACTTCATCTATCAAGTGGCGGAGGGCAAAGTGCCCAAGAAACATTCGTCGAGGTTGGTATCCAAGTTTGAGCCGCAGGAACTCGTTGATATGGAACACGTAATCAACGAAATCATCGACCACCAGCACAGCCGCATAGACTGCCTCGAAAAACTCATCAGTGATGGTTTTGACGCCAATATTGCTATAGAGCGCGGCAAGGATTTCGAAGGCGACCTGCTATTGCAGCTCCAAGAAAAACTCGCCGACAAGGAGACCAGCGACAAGAGCCGCAAGGTGGAGATGGAGCACAGCGATTGGATTAATAAAGGCATCACCAAGTTTATCGAGATTTTACGTTTCCACGGACAGGAACGCAAGGTGTTGGCTTACAACATTATAAGCAACCTTGTCAAGTATGTGGGTGCAATACAGGGCGCAATATATTTCACCAACGAGGAAGACCCCGACAATATCAAGCTCGAACTCTCGGCTTGTTACGCCTACGAAAAACAGAAACTCATCGAGCAGACTTTTTCTGTGGATGATGGTTTGCTTGGTCGTGCTTATCACGAAAACCGCGTCATCAACCTCACCGACTTGCCGCCGGGATACATCAAGATTGTGAGCGGACTTGGCGACGCCCAGCCCAGCAATTTGATTATCGTGCCGCTTATCTTCAATCAGAAAAACAGCGGTATGTTGGAGCTCGCGTCGTTCAAGAAGTTTGAGGAATATCAGGTAACATTCCTCTCGCGCATTGCGGAGAGTATTGCTTCGGCTATCTCCGGATTGAAGATTAGCGAAAGAACCGAAACCCTCTTGCAGCGTAGTCAGGAGCAATCGAAACTTATGAAAATACAGGAAGTGGAGATGCGCCGCAACCTTCAAGAGATGCGTCGCCTCAAGGAAGAAGCGGAAAACAAGGACTCCGAGATGCGCGGTCTGTTCCGTGCCGTGGATTCCACGTCGCTCGTTACGCAGTACGACAAGGACGGCACCATTCTGCACGTCAATTCGCGAATGTTGGATCTCTTGCAGGTCTCTGAGGACGACCTCGTGGGACGCAACCACGCCGATATTTCGTCTTTCAAGCCCAACGACAAGAATTACCGAAAGTTTTGGGAGGATTTGCGCCACGGTCAGTCGCGTAGTTTGGTGGAATCCATCAACACCAAGCAAAAGACCATCTGGATGTCGGAAACCTTCTCGCCAATCACCGACGACAAGGGCAACGTGCTAAAAATCATCAATATTGGTATGGATATTTCCGATACCAAGGTGATGGAGCGTCAGCTTCGTCTACAAGAGCGCGAAATCAACCGTCAGATGGACAAGCAGAACGAAAAGGAGCGCGAACTCGCCGAAAAACAAAAATACATCGAGGAGCGTGAGATGGAGATGAAAACCCTGTCCAAGGCTATGGATTCGTTTATCATCAGGCTCGAACTCAGCCGCAGGGGCATCATCCTCTCGTCCAATATGTTCTTCTACACGTTGATGAATCTTCAAGATTCCGACGTCATCAACAAGGACATCACGGAGTTTCTCTCGCCAGAATACGTTACGCCGTTTTCCACCTCGCTCACAATACTTTGTACCGGCAAGGAGCAGCATGAGGATTTCAAGCTGCGCACATCGGCGTCGCAATCCATTACCATCTCCGCCAACCTATTCCCGATGCAAAACACGAAGGGCGACGTGGAGAAGATTTTATTACTCGCCACTGTTATCAGTGCATAATATGAAGTGATTTTTATACTATGGCAGCAAACATAAAAAAACGGCTCAAGGCATTGCTCGGACGTTCATACGACTTCTACATAGTCTATGCGGTGGTCGGGTTTGTCGTTGTGATGCTCATTGCCCTATCAATAGGTCTTGTGGGGCGGTCGAGCAAGATAGCCGGATTTAAGGAAAAGATGCAGGAAAGCAACTCCAACGTTTCCGACGCGCTCAAAGAATCCATTATGACGCAGATTGGCACGTTGAAGCAGTTGTCGCAGTGGTTTGTGCAGATTGGCAACCCGGAGCTTGAGTTTGGCATCGACCGCAGTCAGGCGGCTGTGTTGCTTCAGGAGACTATTTCCTCGGAGCCAGATATGAAGTCGCTCTATATGGTATGGGAGCCCAATATTTATGACGGCAAGGACGCAGAGTACGCCCACACCGAGTTTCACGACAGCACGGGCAGATTTATCCCAAAATTCACCAAACGTGCCGACGGCGTGGTGGAGCGCGACATCATACGCAATTACAACGACAATCTTGATGTCAATTCGTATTATTATTTTAAATCTAAGAAAAACGTCTTCATCCAGGAGCCGCGCATACTCCGCGAGAGTGCAAAAAATCTGCTTATAATGCCTGTGGTGTTCCCCTTGCATTTTGGCACCAAGCTCCTCGGCGTCATAGGAGCCGATTTTGTAATCAACAATCTCAATCAGCGTCTCGGACAAGTGGGCAAGCCTGACGGATGCCAGCTCGTAGTATTCTCGGCGAGCGGCAGGGTGGCAGTGTCGCCCGACAAGCATCTGCTCATCGGCCGTGGACTCGAAGCGGTGCTCGAAAATACGCCTGATTTGTATTACATCAAATTTAGGCGTGGCGAGGAGATAGAGCAGATGGACGGCAGTTCGTACATTATGACTTGTATCTGCAATATCGAGGAGGTGAATGCACACTTCAATGTATGTATGATTTGCGACGAAGCCACCCTCAATAAAGATGGCAATGCTTTCCTATGGAGGGCGTTGCTGCTTGGTTTGGTTTCGTATCTGCTGTTGATGCTGATGATAATGCTATTCAGATGGTATTACCGCTCGCAGGTGTCGGCACTCACCGAAAAGGGCAACGGAATGGCGGATGTTGACAAGGATTATCCTGCTACAAGCCGTTTGTATGTGCCTGAGCTGCTTAAACTCGACGGCATCTTGCAAAAATATCACAAGACTTTTGTGAAAATTCGCGACCTCAACCGCGAAATCGAGTCTTACCGCTACGACGATGTGCTCGATACGTTGCCGCAGACCAACAAATTCCAACAGTCGTACAATAATATGCTCGACACCCTCCGCAAGATTGCGCAATCGGAAAACGAACGCAAGACCAAGGAGGAGACCGCCAACTGGATTTCGCAGGGTATCGCCGCCATCAACGAGGCTATGCGCATCGGCTCCAACAAGGTGGACGTACTCGCCGAAAACATCCTGATGACCCTTGTAAGATACACCAAGGCGGTGCTTGGCGGACTTTATGTATATTCTAAGGAGGACGACGGCGAATATTTGACCCTTACTGCGGCTGTCTCGATGAACCAAAAGAAAGCAGTCCGCATCAAAATACAGAAAGGCGTTGGGCTTGTTGGCACTTGCGCCGTAGAAAAAATGCCCATCTTCCTCAACAAACTTCCCGATGATTACATCAATGTATTTTCGGGTCTTGGCAAGTCTAAGCCAAGGACACTTGCCATACTGCCTATGCTCTACGACAACGAGTTGATTGCAATCATTGAGATTGCCTTCATCAACGAGCTTAAGCCGCACGAGATAGAATTGCTCAAGGTAATATCGCCAACAATTGCCAGCTCGCTTGTTACCGTGAGAATCAATGAGCAGACGGAGCAGCTGATGAAACAATTCCGCTCTCAGGCGGACACCCTCGCCCAAAACGAGAAGCAGATGACAGAAAACATCGAGAAGCTCAAGGAGGAGCAAAACCGCTCTTTGCAACGCGAACTCGAGATGAAAGGTCTTATCGGCGCCGTCAACAATACGATGCTCACCCTCGAATTTTCACCCACGGGCGTGTTGCTCGATGCCAACGAGAAGTTCGTCAAGACAATGCACTTCGACCGTGCAGAGTTGCAGGGTGTCAATATTATGGACATACACCCCCAGGCGCGCAAGGAGCTCGAGGCTATGCTTGCCACAGTGACGGCTGGCAAGTATTACGAAAAGGAGACTATGCGCACCACCAAAAACGGCGAAACCAAGTGGCTCTGGGCTACCTACACGCCGTATTTCGACAACAACGGCGAAATCGTGAAAATCCTGTATTTCGCAATGGACGTTACCGAGTACAAGAAGGCTCAGGCACAGTTGCAGGATAATATCAAGGATTGCGAGAAACGCCTGCACAAGATGCGTGTGGAGATGGCAACTCTCCGCAATGAGAAAAAGAACGATTAAAACACATCAACAACCATAAAAAAGAAATTATATCATGTATTGTAGAAACTGTGGAAACATTGTGGCGGACGACGCCTTGACCTGCTCTTCGTGTGGTTTCAATCCCGCCGATGGCAGCAACTACTGCCCAAAATGCGGGCATTTTTGCATCCCCGGCGACGTGGAGTGCGTGCAGTGCAAAGCATCGCTTGTAGCCCCTGCTAAACTTACAATGAAGGTGTCGGGTGTTCAGCCTCAGTCTCAACCACAACGACCGCAGCAGCCGCAGCAATCACAGGTACAAGCCCCTACTGTGGCATCGCCCATTGTAACATCGCAACCACAATCGCAGCCGCAGGCACAACCTCAACCACAGGCACAGCCGCAAGTACAATCGCAGCCTCAATCGCAGCCTCAACCTCAACCGCAATCGCAGCAGAGACATGTTGAGACCAAAGTAGGCCCGAAGTTTTTGTCAAACGACCAACGCTATTGCCGCAATTGTGGACTTGTGATTCCGGCGCAGGCTCAGAAGTGTCCTTTCTGTGACGCAGCAGGTGGCGGCAATTATTGCCACAAGTGCGGCTCTGGAACAACGTCGAGCGACACTGTTTGCTCGGTATGCTCGTCGCCGCTCACGATAAGACCCAATATTGGTTACATTCCGTCGCAGCCGCCTGCCGCACAGCAAAACTACGGACAGCAAAACAGTCAGCAATACAATTCGGCGCAGCAAAACCGTCAGCAGTACAATTCGCCACAGCAAAACCGTCAGCAGTACGGCAACAATTACGGTCAATATCCATACAACAACGGCAAAATGTACGGCAACAACGAGGCCCACGATTGGCTAACAACGTTGCTGTTGTGTATTTTCATCGGAACATTGGGTGTCCATAGGTTTTATACCAAAAACTATGTGGCGGGTGTAATTCAGTTGCTCACAGGTGGTATGTGTGGCATTTGGTGGCTTATTGATGTTATAATGATAGTTACCGATTCATACACCGACGGCAATGGCAACAAGCTCAAACACAATTAACATTTTGTAAAACCAACTATGACAATAACTATAAAGATAGGTTCTAATGTACTGACCAAATCTGACGGTATGCTCCACGTGGAGCGTATGGGCAACCTTGTAAAAGAGATTGCCGACCTCCACGCGCAAGGCCACAAGGTGATACTTGTAACATCCGGCGCGGTGGCGGCAGGTCGCAGTATGGCGAAGAATTATCAGGCTCTCGACCCTGTATCGCAACGTCAATTGCTATCGAGCATTGGTCAAGTGAAACTTATCGACACTTACAAGAAACTTTTTGACAATTTTGGTATCAGCATCGGGCAGATACTCGTTACCAAGCAAGATTTCCGCACCCGTGAGCATTACCTCAATATGCGCAACTGCATCTCGACGCTCTGGGACAGCGGAGTGATTCCCGTAGTAAACGAAAACGACACTGTGTCGGTTACGGCGTTGATGTTTACCGACAACGACGAACTTTCGGGACTCCTTGCCTCGATGATGGACTGCCAAAAACTCTTTATCCTCAGCAACATCGACGGCATCTACAACGGCGATCCCAAGTCTCCCGATTCGTATGTGATAAGCGAGATAACGCCCCGTACCAACGTCGCGCAGTTCATACAGACCACCAAGTCAAATTTTGGACGCGGTGGAATGTTGACCAAGTGCCGCATCGCCCGCAAGACCGCCGATTCTGGCATCGATGTATATATCGCCAACGGCACACGACCGCAGGTGATTACAAGGCTCGCAAATGGCGACAAGGATTTTGTATGCACGCATTTTACGGCTGGCGACCGCAGCCCTGCCATCAAAAAGTGGATAGCATATTCCGACGGATTCACCAAGGCGACAGTATTTGTAAACCAAGGAGCAGCCGACGCATTGCGCGACCACAATAAGGCAGCAAGTCTCTTGTATCCGGGCATCGTGAAAATCGAAGGCGAGTTTAAGAAAGACGACCTCCTCCTCATCAAAGACGAGGACGGCGTTACAATAGGAGTAGGTCGCGTCTCCATCGACAAAGACCGCCTCTTGAAACTCGATTCCAGCAAACACACCAAGCCCGTAATCCATTACGACTATCTATACATATATCCCAATTAGAAAGAAAACAATGACACAAACACAACAGCAACTCGCCGCCGCCAAGGAAGCGGCACGCAAAACCGGAACAATCACGGACTCCCAGTCCGCCAAAATACTCAACGAAATAGCCGACGCCCTTGTCGCCAACAAGGATGCCATCATCGCCGCAAATGCGCAAGACCTCTCGCGTATGGATTCCGCAAATCCAATGTACGACCGTCTTTCCATCGACGGAAAGCGCATCAACGGTATGGCGTCCGACACTCGCAATGTAGCCACGCTCCCCGTGCCTTACGGTGAGGTAATCGAGCAGCGCACGATGCCCAACGGTCTCGACCTCCGCAAAGTCCGCGTGCCTCTTGGTGTAGTTGGCGTTATCTACGAGGCGCGTCCAAATGTTACGGTTGATGTGGTTTCGCTCTGCCTCCGCTCTGGCAACGCCGTGGTATTGAAGGGCGGCAGCGATGCCAAGGATTCCAATGCCGTACTCGTTGATATTATTCACAATGTGCTCAAAAGCAACGGCATCGACCCAGACATCATCCAACTCCTTCCTCCTGAGCGCGAAGCCGCCACAGAGCTTATGAATGCAGTTGGTTACATTGACGTCCTGATTCCACGAGGCTCCAAGGGGCTCATCAACGCCGTCCGCGACAATGCCAAAGTGCCTGTCATTGAGACTGGTGCGGGCGTTGTCCATACATATTTCGACAAGTCCGCCAATCTCGATATGGGTCGCGCCGTCATCACCAACGCCAAGACCCGCCGCGTGAGCGTCTGCAACGCCCTCGACTGCTTGATAATCCACAGCGACCGCCTTGCCGACCTGCCTGCGCTTTGCACAGACCTCGCCGCCAAGAACGTAGAAATTCTCGCCGACACTCGTTCTTTCGCCGCCCTCGACGGTCATTACGCCGCATCACTCAAACATGCCGAAGAATCCGATTTTGGACGCGAATTTCAGGCGTTGAGGATGGCTATCAAGACTGTTGACGGCATTGATGAGGCTCTCGACCACATTTATAAATACAGCAGCAAACATTCCGAGGCTATCATCACCGACGACGCCAATGCCGCCGAACGATTCCTCAATGCCGTGGATGCTGCTTGCTGCTATCACAATACAAGTACCGCCTTCACCGACGGCGCACAATTTGGACTTGGCGCAGAAATTGGCATTAGCACCCAAAAACTCCACGCCCGCGGCCCAATGGGCTTGAAGGAATTGACCACGTATAAGTGGAAGATTTTTGGAAATGGACAGACGAGGAGCGCGTAAGCAGTTTGTTACTGCAAACATAACGAAAACGGCATTAGCTTCAGTTGATTTGGAGAGAAGCTAATGCCGTTTTGTTTGTGTTATCTTTGTGATAGTGTGCGCTATTTGGTATCAAATGTAAAATCCACTTTCTCTACGCCGTCGCCGTAGATGGTGCGGAAATCGTCCTTCATAGAGATTACATGGTAGCCTGCCTTGCGCCAATCTTCGCCGAGGGAGAGAGCCTTGTCGCGGTTGGCGTGGTCGCGCACGTCGTCGTCGGCGATGAGCATGAATGCCGCCGAACGGTATGTGTTGCTCAGGCAATAGTTGTGCATGGCGCAATCGCCGCCGCTGTTGCCAAACGACAGTACCGGCACTTTGCCAATTTCTTGGGTTATCTGGAGTACCTTGTTGGTTTTCAGGTTTTTGATGATGAGTTCGTCGGTACGGACGAGGTTTTCTTCTGATGCCATCGTGTAGTTGACACCTTCTGCGTCGCCTTGGTTGGTGGATGTGAGTTTTACGTCCATGCCGATTACGCGGTTTGGCTCGATGCCTATCTCGTCCACAAGCGCGCGGCAGATGAATCTGTCGGAGCCAGATACTACGTAGCATGTGAATCCGTTGTCCTTGAGGTAGTCGAATACTTGGAGCATCGGCAGGTAAAAGCTCTGGCTGTATGTCATGCCCTTGAATCCGTTGGCGTTGTTTTTTGCGTAGGATTTCACGTAAGAGTCAAATTCGGCGATGGTCATTCCTGCGTATGCTTTGGCGGCGGCCTGGGCGTGCTTCATATCGAAGTGCGCTGGCAGCGCGGTGCCTTGACGCACAAAATCCCTGATTTCTTGTGCAGCTTCCTTTACATCGGCTGGAGCCAGGTCCTTGTAGGCGGCGTCGTTGAGGGCGCGGTATTCAAGCAAGTTGTATTCGAAGTAGGTGGGGTAGAGTTCGCCTACGAAAGTGCCGTCCATGTCAAACGTGGCTATGCGGTCTTCTTGCTTGATGAAATTTTTGGAGTTTTGGTTGGTAACGTCCTCCACGTATTCCTTCAGTGCCGAGAGCGCGTCGCAGTTGTTCCACAGCGTGAAGTATTCTTTGCGGTCGATGGTTGTGTGGTCGTCGTTGCTGTCATTGTCGTCGGAGCAGCCACAAAACATGCTGACTAATACGATGATAAGTGGAAAAAGTATGTTTTTCTGTTTCATTGTTTTTTATTATTTAATGAGTTGTGTGAAAAAGTTGTGCAAAATTATTCATTATTCGTTTTGCCGCAAAGTTTTTTTCAGAAGTTTAATCATTATTTCATACTCTGTTATCTTTATTATCATAATCTACGAAATATGCCCCAAAAAAACGAGATTCCGCAGATTGTAACATTTTCAATGTCGTATGATTTTCCTTTTTATGTTTTGAGATTTTTTATTATTTTTGCGTCATTAACAAAAGCGAACTTCACAGAATGAAACTCCTCATCCATAACGGCCGCATCGTCAGCGACGGGCGGGTATTCACAGGGTCTATCCTCGTGGAAGACGAGCGCATTGCAGGTGTCTATGACACAAGGCATTCCAAAGACATCCCCGAATACGACGAAAAGTTTGATGCCACGGGAAAGATTGTTTTTCCGGGCTTCATTGATACGCATGTGCATTTCCGCGAGCCGGGGTTGACGCACAAGGCGGACATCCACTCCGAATCCCGGGCGGCTGCGGCGGGCGGCGTTACTACATATTTTGAGATGCCCAACACCAAGCCGCCGACAACTACCGAAGAACTTGTAAATCAAAAGTTTGCTATCGCCAAGGAACATTCGTTGGTGAATTATTCTTTTTTCGTAGGGGCTACCAACGACAATATCGACGAGCTCCTGAGGATGGATTACTCCAAAATATGCGGCATCAAGCTGTTTATGGGCAGCAGCACCGGCAATATGCTTGTTGACAATGAGGAATCGTTGCGGCGGCTATTCCGCGAGGCTCCTGTCAATATCGCCGCGCACTGCGAGAGCGAGGCTATTGTGAAGGCGGAGACCGAGCGTTTCAAAAAATTGTTCCCCACGGACGCGCATCCGCGCATACATCAGCACGTGCGTAATGCCAAGGCTTGTTATGAATCCACAGCCCTTGCCGTCGCCCTTGCCGAAGAATACGACACGCGGCTGCACGTTTGCCACATATCCACCAAGCGCGAACTCAAATTGTTTAGCGACAAACCGCTTGTCAACAAACTAATAACAGCCGAGGCTTGTATCCCGCACCTTTGGTTTGATGCCGACGACTACGAGATCGCCGGCATACGTATCAAGTGCAATCCGTCCATCAAGACTCGCGCCGATAGAAATGCCATCCGTTATGCATTGATGGACAATATTATAGACAGTGTTGCCACCGACCACGCGCCGCACACTTGGGACGAGAAAAACCGTCCATATTTTGATGCGCCGTCGGGTATGCCGTCGGTGCAGTTTGGCATTGTTGTAATGATGGATTTGTACCACCGCAGGATTCTGTCGCTGGAGACCATCGCTCAGAAAATGTGTCACGCACCGGCAACGATTTTCAAGATTAAAGACCGTGGTTACCTCCGCGAAGGCTATTTCGCCGACATCGCCATCATCGACCCCGATGCACATTGGCAAATCCACGACGACACCGCGATAAGCAAGTGCAAATGGACGCCGTTTGACAAATTGTGGTTTGATGCCCGCGTCGCCGCCACAATCGTAAATGGCAAGTTTGTCTATCGTGACGGCAAGATCGTGGAAGGTCAGGACGCCGCGATGCAGGTGGCGTTCAATAGGGTTTGATGGCTATTCCATCACTTCCATCGTCCATCCCCTGAATACCACGACCACCGTATGCAGTTCCCATTTGCGATTGGTGCATTTTTCGGCGATGCGGTGGTCGGCTAAGTAACGCTGCATCTGTGCGTTGGCGTCGGCTTTGAGTTTTGCGACGGTGTCGTCTGTGGAATTTTTTTTGCAGTATTTCAATTCAATCATATAGGCGTGGCGTTTGTATCCGAGGGGTTCCAAAAAGAGGTCTGTATATCCGTGGTCGGCTTCCAATTCGGTGTAGGCAATATAGCCCGAACTTTTGCAGAAATGCGACAAGAAGAATCCTTTTACGAAAAATTCGCCTTGTGAATCAAAATCGCGGACGGAAGAATTTTCGCCCATCACCGAAGCAATGTATGAAATCATCGGCTTGCAATCGCCATAGAATGAAAGCCGTTCCCAATATGAATCCAAAAGGACGCTGTCGGTGCGCCATCCCAACGATTGAGAATAACATTTCGCCAAATACTTGCAATATTGTTGACGCACAGTTTCGTTGGGCACTACGAATGCTGGATAGCCGTTTTCGTCCATACCGTAACTCAAAAGTCCCATATAATAAAGGAGGCTTTTTAGATTGGTGACAAGCGACAACTCCGCGATTGCGAACTCAGGATTGAGTTCAAAATAAGTCTTGCCGGTATTAACAATGTCCATTATTATCCGCGATTTTTCGCCAAAGTCTTTCTCGATTTTCACCATCTTCTCCATCTTGAAAAAATCTGTGGAGACGTTGGGGTCAACGAGTTTTTCGGGGATGCGGCCTTTTTGTTTATAGTTTGTAATGAAATACAGCACCATATCCGAATTGAAAACCCTTTCCTCGTCCAACATATCCGACGAAAAACAGTAGTTGTCGTAAACGGGCTTCATAATGTTGATAAGTTCGTCGATGGAATGTTTGAAGACGCCGGTTGTTTCGCGGTAATATTCCAACATTGCACGAACCTCGCTTTCTGCAAATCCCATTGCTGCATTGAGGTTGGCATCTATCGACAGGTTTAGGGCAATATTAAATCCGCTTGTAACGTCGCTCAGTGTCAATGGCGACACGCCTGAGATAAATATTCGTCCAATGAGGGCATTGTTGGACGAGGTCATTGCTTTCAACACGTTGAAAAACAGGCGGAAAAATCCGTCGCCGTGCGTAAGATTTTTGTATGCGTCCTCGTCGGTCGAAAACAGTGTGTTGGCAAAGTTGTCGTACTCGTCTATCATAATGTAGATTTTGTACGGAGTATTTGCTGTAATGGCTATCAGTTTGCCCAATGCCTTGTTGCTGATGTTCGTTACATCATTCATCTGTTCGGCGATGTCGGCAGGAAGTACGCTTTTGTACCTTTGCACAAAATTTCGTATTGTTTCGCAGACGTTGAAGTTGAACGAATCTTCCACATTATCTTTGCGACTGTCAACGGTTGAAAAATCGAATTTCAAAATCATATACTTTCCCTGATTGGGTGTCGTATTGCTATAAATATCCAGCCCGCCGAAGTTTTGCTCGTAGTTGTCTTTCTCCAAAATGTCGTAATAGGCTGCCAACGTGTTCATAAACAACGTCTTGCCAAACCGCCTCGGACGCAGGAACATAATGTATTTGGCGGCGTTTTCAAAATATGGGATAAACGCCGTCTTGTCAACGTAATACGAGTTTTCTTTGCGTATGGTAACGTAATCTGTTTCGCCGTATGGGATTAGTCGCATAGTGAGTGATGTTTTATGTTTGAGTGCAAAAGTAGGAATTTTTTTGGGATAAAACTAAATTTTTTCATATTTTTGCGTTGTCAACTAATGTATAAACGCAACGTCAATTAAAAATGAAAAAAATAATATTATCATTGTCAGTTTTTGCGATGATGATTGCATCTGCCTGCACCAACGGCAGCAATCAGCCCGCCAATAACAATGCCGACACTACATCGTCAACTGTGGAGCCTGAAAAGGTAATTATTCCTGACGCAATTCCCGCTTCGGAGACTTTCTACGACTTCGATAGCACCAAGGCTCTTGTAATTGCCAATCCGATTTCGTATGACGTCACCACCAAATGTTATGTTCACGGCGACGATGGATGGGACGAGCAGCGTGTAGCCAATACCAATACCGTTGCCATCGCCAACGCAATTTTCCAGGCTGTGTATAAAGGTCGTCTGACGCCCTACGACTATTTTACCGAGCAGCAGATGCCGATAGATTCAGTGAAGGCAATCGAAAAAATGTTTACGCGCAAGCAGATTGGCAAGATAATGTTTACCGAGAGGTGGTATTTTTCGGAGGCTACTCTCCAATTTTCCAAAAAAGTGGAACAGGTAACTCTCGGCTACGAACTTATCGACAAATCAGATGGGGAGCTTCGCGGCTTTAAGCCCGCATTCCTTGTAAAACTCAACGAAGCAAAATAACATACAATCATAATGGCAAAGTCGGACAACACAACCCCTCTGATGAGGCAGTATAATTCCATCAAGGCTAAGTATCCTGATGCAATATTGCTGTTTAGGGTGGGCGATTTTTATGAGACATTCGATTCTGACGCTGTGAAGGCATCGGAGATTCTTGGCATCACGCTTACCAAACGTGCGGGTGCGCCGCTTGCGGGCATTCCTTACCACGCATTGGACAATTATCTGCCGCGTCTTGTGAGGGCAGGGCAGAGGGTTGCGATTTGCGAACAATTGGAAGACCCAAAGACCTGCGGCAACAAGATTGTAAAGCGCGGCATCACCGAGTTGATAACGCCGGGTGTCTCGCTCAACGACAATGTGCTCGACAATAAGTCCGACAATTACGCCGCTTGCCTCAACCTCGGTCGCGACAAGAATGGCATCGCCTTTCTGGATATTTCTACAGGCGATTTTCTCGTGGCGGAGGGTTCTGCCGATTATATCGACAAGCTCCTTGTATCGCTCAATCCAAAGGAAGTGCTTTACGAGCGCAGCCGCAAGGAGGAGGTAACATCGCTCTATGGCAACAAGTATTACCTCTACCCGTTGGACGACTGGGCTTTTGAGCCGCAGACGGCAAGGGAAAGGCTTTTGCGCCAATTCTCCACGACGTCGCTCAAGGGTTTTGGCATAGAGGAAATGCCTTTTGCTGTAACGGCGGCGGGTGCGTTGATGCATTATCTCGACATCACGCAACATACTCAACTCAGCCACATACTCCGCATTTCGAGGTTGGACGAAGGGCGTTATGTATGGCTCGACACTTTCACGGTGCGCAACCTCGAAATTTTTACGCCGCTCAGTCCTACGGGCAAGACGCTCCTCGATGTCATCGACAAGACTTCAAGTCCGCAGGGTGGGCGTCTCCTGAAACATTGGATTGCATTGCCGCTGCGCAATGTGGGACTTATCGAAAAAAGACTTGCCTATACTCAGGCTCTCAAAGACAATTTTGAACTTCTCGAAAATCTCCGCACCGCACTCCGTCAAGTGGGTGATATTGAACGACTTGTATCTAAAATAAGCACTCAGCGCGTCAATCCTCGCGATGTCAACCAGATGAGGCTGTCGTTGGAGTGCATAGCGCAGATACGCAGCCTATTGGCAAATGAGAGTGCGCAGGGCAACCATATTTTTGACCCTCTTTACGAACAACTCAATCCCTGCACCAATGTCGCGGAACGTATTGGCAGAGAGATTGTTGACGACCCGCCGCTATTGATTGCAAAGGGCAATTTTATCCGCAGTGGCGTGGATTCCCAACTCGACGAGCTCCGCGATATGAGCGTCAATTCCAAGGAATATCTCTCCAAAATGCGTGACGAACTCGTGGAGCAGACAGGCATCACGTCCCTGAAACTCGGCAATACTGGCGTTTTTGGCTATTATCTCGAAGTTCGCAACACCCACAAGGACAAAGTGCCGCAGGATTGGATTCGCAAGCAAACTCTCACTGACGCAGAGCGTTACATTACGCCCGAACTCAAAGAATACGAAGAAAAAATCCTCACAGCCGAAGACACAATCCAACGCATTGAGGAGCGTGTTTTCAGTGAACTTGTGGCATATCTCGCGCAATATATCGAGACTTTCCTCACCAACGCCAAGACTGTTGCCACCATCGACTGCCTTTGCTCGTATGCTCAGGCTGCCATCGACAATAATTATTGCCGCCCCATTATCGATGAGGGCAATTCTATCGACATCAAGGCGGGTCGCCATCCCGTCATCGAAAAACAATTGCCGGTAGGGGAGGAGTACATCCCCAACGATGTGTTCTTGGATAATGACACTCAGCAGATTATGATGATTACAGGACCTAATATGGCGGGCAAGTCGGCTCTGCTGCGTCAGACCGCGTTGATAATGTTGATGGCACAGGCTGGCAGTTTTGTGCCGGCGGAGAGCGTCAAGGCGGGATATGTTGACAAAGTGTTTACACGTGTGGGCGCGTCCGATAATATTTCATCCGGCGAATCCACATTTATGGTGGAGATGAACGAGGCGGCTGGCATCCTCAACAATATGACCCCGCGCAGCCTTGTCCTCTTTGACGAACTTGGGCGCGGCACGTCCACTTATGATGGCATTTCCATTGCTCAGGCTATTGTGGAATACATCCACGAATTTCCGAAGGCACGTGCCAAGACACTTTTTGCGACGCATTACCACGAACTCAACGACATGGAGGCTAATTTCCCGCGCATCAAGAATTTCAATGTTTCGGTCAAGGAGATGGACGGCAAGGTGATTTTCATGCGCAAACTCGTACCCGGCGGCAGCGAACACAGTTTTGGCATCCACGTCGCCAAACTCGCCGGTATGCCTCCCGTGGTAGTAGAACGCGCCAACGAAATCATGAAGGAACTCGAATCCGGCTCACGTGGCTCGTCATCCACTGTCGATTCCACTACAGACAGTGCCTCCGTGTCCTCCGTACCTTCCGTGAGAGGCATCAAAACCGCCAAACCCACTAAAAAATCCAATGTTGACGGTATCCAGTTGAGCTTCTTCAACCTCGAAGACCCCGTCCTGATGCAAATCCGCGACGAAATCAAGCGCATCGACATCAATACACTTACGCCGATAGAGGCGTTGAACAAGTTGAATGAGATTAAGAAGATATGTGGTGTTAAATAAGAATTTTTTTTATTGTTTTTTTAACGGTATAATAATTGTAATAATAATAAAAAGATATATCTTTGCGGCATAGATTCAATAATGAATTTGCAAGCAAGACACAGCAGTTTTAAATATATGATTTTTAGACACTTTTCATTAGTCAAGATATTGTTGCCGATGATAATATTGGCAACCGTTTTTGCGTGCTCAGATGACAACCATAAGGTGGTTTTGC
The DNA here is from genome assembly GCA_002393195.1 of Bacteroidales bacterium UBA3824. Classification (GTDB taxonomy): domain Bacteria; phylum Bacteroidota; class Bacteroidia; order Bacteroidales; family UBA3824; genus UBA3824. The sequence goes on from DGIK01000029.1 coordinate 30,382, forward strand.
CGCCGCTCAATGCCAACGATTCCACTCAATTAGCCGAATACCGTGAGCAGGCGTTGTCAAGTACGACGTTCAAAGACGCCGAATACTACGCCAAACAGGCGTATGAGCTCGCCCGCGTGCTTGGTCGTCTTCCTGAGGAAGGCAAGGCGTTGCTGTTGCTGTATGAAATCTATTATGACAACGGACTAAACGCCCAGGCTCTCGAATGTGCCACCAAAGCTTCACATCTCGGCGATACATTGCGCGACCAGCGGCTCCTCGCCGAAAGTTACCACGCACTCGGCAATGTGCTGAGCCGTTTTAAAAACAATCCTATCTCCGCTAAAAATTTTGCCGATTCGTTTATCCTGTATTTCAGACTTCGAGATACGGTAGGTGTTACCAATGTATGGCGGGATTTGGTGCCGGCATACGTCAACGCCAACATTTTCGATTCTGCTATGATAGCCTTAGGCAGGTGCAAGGTATTTGCCAAACGGCTCAAAGACGAGCGTGGTATGGCGGAGACCATAGCGCAGGAGGCCGCCACGGAGCTTGCGATGTTTCGTTGCAACGCCATCAAGCCCGACTATTCGCACCTACGTGTCGCCTACCAGCGTTTTAGGCAGGCGGAGGCTATGAACCGTAAGTTCAACGACAAAAAGATACACAAAATACTCGTTATGGGTCTTATGGAGACGTTGTACAACCTTTCCGTAGTAGAAGAAGACCCTGTGCGCCGTCAGCAGCTCGCCGATAGCAGTATGCTCTATCTGCCAGAGGCTTGTATCATTGCCCAAAAGACCGGCGTCGCCGAGGTGATACACCGCATCAACATCCTCGGCGTAAAAGTTCATTATGCCACCGGCGATATGAAAGCCACAAAGCATTTTGTGGATTCGCTCGTTGCCGTAGCCAACAAATCCGACTCGTATATCGACAAGGAGACGGCGTACCGTGCACAGTCGATATTTGCGGCTTATAATGACGACTACGAACACGCATTTGCCTACCGTGTGCTCGCCGAAAAAAACAGGGAGGTCATCAATTACAGCGACAAGTCGTTCCTGCTCTCCATACAGCTCGCCAAGGGTCAGAACGACGACGAGAGGGCGGGTGCCAAGCGCAGGGAGGCTGCCCTCAAATCTGCCTCCGAGCGTCAGAAGCTATTGATAATGATGGGCATAGGATTCATTACGCTGCTATTGGTGATAGGCACGATTATATACCACAACTACAAGCGCACACAGAAGCTCAATGCAAAAATCAATGCCATCAATGAAGAAATGCGTGTGCAGAGCGAGGAAATCCGTGTCAAGAGCGAGGAAATCATGGACGGCATCACTTATGCAAGCATAATACAATTTGCCGCGATGCCTTCGTCAGTGGAGATGAAACATACGTTTGGCGATTGTCTCGTCTATCTTGAGGCTCGCAATGTGGTGTCGGGCGATTTTTATTGGGCGTCGGAGGATGTGTCGGGACGTTACAAACTGCTTGCCGTTGGCGATTGTACAGGCCACGGCGTGCCGGGCGCATTGCTGAGTATGCTTGGAATGTCGATATTGGACTACACCACTCGACATTTTGGCGCGGGCGAAATATCCGCCGGCATTGTGCTCGACAAGATGCGAAATAATTTCAAGAGGACTCTCAATCAGACTTCGTTTAGCTCCGACAAGACCATCGACAGTATCGACATAGTGCTATTGGTGTTTGACACTCAGGACAAGGTGTTGCATTACGCTGCGGCGTTCAGGCCGTTGCTGATGTTTAGGTACGGGGAGATGATGCGTATGAAGGCTGATTCGATGCCGATTGGCATTTACCCGAGAGAAAAACCCCATTTCACCGACAATGTGATGAAACTCTGCAAGGGCGACATCATCTATCTGTATTCCGATGGTCTCACAGACCAAAGCGGTTACGAGGACGCCGCCGCTCAGTATCCGAGGGCTTATTCCACCAAACAGTTTTTCAAGCTGTTGAAGTCGATATTCCAGCAGCCTTTTGCCGAGCAGGAAATCGCCATCCGTGAGGCTATGGACAGTTGGCGACTTCCCAAATCCGCAAAACAGGTGGAATGTGAAAAGACCGACGACTCCACTATCGTAGGTGTTGCCGTCAATAATTTCATAAAATTCGACGATATTTAGTGGTATTCGCCGATTATGGCAATCAGGCTCATAATCGTCTGCCAATCAAGCACAAGGAACACAGCCACTGTAACCCACGCAAGGATGCCAGGGATGCGTTCCTTTTGGTTGAAACCAAGGTCGAGCGCAGTGCCGGACGATTTTTTGCGTCCAAATTTCTTATGAATCAATTGGTCGAGCGTATATTTCTTTTCGCCAAAAATGCCTTCGCTTATGACATTGAAGCTCCAAAGCTCGTCCAACGCCAAATGGCAAAAATAGCCAGTGCTTACGGCAAACGCTATCACAAACTGTTCGCGGAGCGACAGCCTTGTGGTGGACGCCACAAATAGGCTTATCAAGAATATCGCAATCCACACCGGCGTAGAATGAAATATGCCACGGTGCGTGGTGTTTTTCCTGAATAGTTCGCGCAAATACTTGATGACGAAAAACCACGAGGCGGCGGGCACAAAGATTTTGAGCGGCAGGTTGGCTCCCGCCACGTGCATCCAATATAGTGTGATCGCCGCCATAAAATACGCATAGACCGTAAAGATGATTTTCAACGGCAGCCCCGAATCCGAATCCATATCTGGCAAAAACGAGCCTATCACAGTTGCAAAAAACACTATCACAGCCATATAAGCATTTGGAATCAAGTTCCAATTGTAACTAACTATCGCCACGGCAAACCCCGTTGCCGCACCGACCGAAACATGTGTCTTAAAATCTGCCATTTTTTATTATTATTAATTCATTTCTCATTTCTCATTTCTCATTCCTCATTCCTCATTAAATCTCTCCTCATCCAATATTTGTACCCCCACCACGCCAGCATGGCAAACAATGTACCTACCACTGCGCCTACTAAAACGTCGCCCAAATAATGCCGTCCGAGGTAAATCCTTGAATAGGCTACCATTACGGCGATTACGTAGATTGTTATGGTGAAATATTTGTTGCGGAAATACTTGCTCGTCATATATGCCAATCCAAAAAACACCGCAGCGTGTGCTGAGAAGAATCCGTATTTGCCGCCACGGTCGTCGTTGACGATGTGTACGAGGTCTTTGATTTCCTCGTCCCAACATGGACGAAACCTCTGCACAGTGTATTTGCAAAGGTTGCAGAGTTGGTCGGCGCATACTATCATCACCACAACGGCGAGCAAAAACCATAGTGCTTCCTTGGGCTTGCGTTTTACAAACAGAAATGTTATCAGCAACGCACCCGTTATAAACCACGTATATTTCAACGACACGTACCAGAAGAACGTGTCAAATCCATCGCTGTACATGCTGTTGAGATATAGTGTAATATCTTGGTCTAATGATTCCATATTGTTAATTCATAATGCATTGTCTAAAAAATTCGCTGCAAACTATCGCTGTTGCTGTGGCGACGTTGAGGGATTCGGGCGCGGTGTCGGACGGTGCGCCGCACGGTATTAGGATCCGCCGAGTGATTTGCTTGGCTGTGTCGGGCAGTATTCCGTGCCCTTCGTTGCCGAGTACCACTATTCCTTTGTTGGATAGTGATGCAGTGTAGATATTGTCGCCGTCTAAGAATGTGCCATATACAGGAAGTCCGATAGATTGGGCGGAGGCGAGTGTCTTGGGCAGGTCGCAATATTGCACATCAACCCTGAACGCCGAACCCATCGACGCTTGTATTACTTTGGGATTGTAGAGGTCAACGCAATCGTCAGACGCCAATATCGTCTTGATGCCAAACCAATTGGCAATCCTGATGATGGTGCCAAAATTGCCGGGGTCGCGCACGCTGTCCATTGCCAAGTATAGCGTATTGGCATCGAGGGCAAATGGAGTTTCGGACTTCATCTCCACTTCGGCAACCACGTTGCAGGCGGTCTGCATCGCCGAAATTTTTTTGATTTCCGCGTCGGATGTTTCCGTAATCTTCACACCGTGAAATTTGGCGGCGTGTTGGGCAATCCAATCGCATGTGGCGAATATTTCGCGCACTCTAAGCGGCGACCGCAACAGCTCCATGACCACCTTGTGCCCCTCCGCTACAAAGGTGTGGCTCTCGCTGCGGAATTTTTTTTGCTGCAATGCGTTAATCTGTTTTATCCGATTTTTGCTGAGCATTATTTTTATTTATAATTTTGTGGCGTGATTTTTCAGGACGCTAAACTAACAAAAAAATTGGATTTGACCAAAATATACTTCAAATTTGCCCTGGTGATGTGTGCGTTGATGCTTGTAGCGACGGGATGCACACCGGTAGTCAAGGATGGCAGCTTGCTCGTGAGCAACGCTGTGGTCTGCGACAATTCGCTCATTGACGTGGACGAGCCGTTGTCGTATGTACGCCAGATTCCTTCCTCTACGGTGCTGGGGATGGCTGTGCACGCCCGTATATACAATTCGGTGCCGCAGCACAAGGCAGATTCCATCAAGGCTGCGCATGTAATTGCCATTGATAGCATCAATAGGGCGCGCATCCAGGATATTAGGTATCAGAAGGGTTTTTATCTCGACCATCTCCGTGACCTCCGGCTCAAGATACCTTATTATATAGAGCAGGGCGAGCAAAAAACCGTCAAGGAACTTGTGAAGGATTCTTGCAAAACCTACCGCAAGTACCGCAAGTATGTGGAAAAGGATTCGTTTTTCACGCCCAAGGCAAAGATTTTTTCGTTTCCGCTCTTTTGGCAAAACATTGGCGAAAAACCATCCGTGTATGACAGCGTGCAGACCGTGAAGTCGCTTGAACAGATTCGTCTCTATATGCAGACCAAGGGGTTTTATGAATCGACCGTTACTTACACCACCAAGGAGCGTCGGCACAAAACTTTTGTTACTTATAATATAAAAGCGGGCGAGCCAATTAGAATCAGGACTATAGAATACAAGATAGCGGACGACACCATTGCCAAGTATGTAATGCTCGATACAATGGCGTCGCTCGTAAAGGCTGGGGGAGTGCTCGATGTGGATGTGCTGCAAAACGAACGCTCGCGCATCAGCGGCGCATTAAAGCAGATTGGATATTACAATTTTAACAAGGATTATATCGAATATACTGTGGATACGCTCATTGGCGGTCATCATGCGGATATTGTGCTCGAGGTGTTGCCCGTAACGATGGAAAATGGCAAGACTTCCAAGCATCGCCGTTTTTACATTTCCAATATCAATGTTTACCCCAATTACGACGCCACCAAGGAGATTCAGGATTACGACAATTATTACGACAATATGCGCACCTATCGCACAAGTGGCGTCGGTGGCATGTCGCCAGTAACTTTTTATTATCAGCCCGATACCTTCCGCATCAAGCCGAGGGTGATTACAAAGGAGATTTTTGTGAAACCGGGCGAGTTTTACAATCTTAACAGCGTTACCGACACATACAAGCACCTTTCGGCTTTCAACGTCTTCAAGATGGTGGAGGTTAATTTTGACGACCACACGATGTCGAAGGATTCGCTCAACTGCAATATCTACCTCACGCCGAGCAAGCCGCAGGAGTTTGTGTACGGTATTGGAGCCACCAACACATCCGGCAATATCGGTGCGTCGTTTTCCACCACTTATCGTAATAAGAACATCTTCAATGGCGCGGAGACTTTCGACTTGAGGTACTTGATGTCTTTTGAGAGTCAGACGAGTTTCAATGGCGAGCAAAACGCCTTCGACCTCAATACGCAGGAGTACGGATTGGAATCGAGGTTGTATTTTCCGAGGATGCTTGCGCCGAGGTTTCTCCGTATGTGGACTCGCGAAAAGACGCCGCGCACCAATATTTCCTTGATGCTCAATTACCGCCGTCGTCCCGATTACACGAGGTCTATGATTAATATCAACCTCAATTATCAGTTTGCCGACAATAAGTATTTGAGCAGCACTGTAACGCCGTTGAGACTGAGCAGCATCAAGATTTCCAATGCCGACGAGGCGTTCCTCAATTGGCTCGATAGGCTTTTCATCAAGGATTCTTATCAGGATCATTTTATACTTGGGTCGGGATATTCGTTGGTGTTCAATAGTCAGGCGGCTGGCAGAAGGTCGTATCATTATGTGAAATTCAATCTCAGTTGGGCGGGCAATATGCTCACACTCGCGAGCCGTGCCCTCAATCGCGACAAAAACGAAAACGGCTCTTACGATGCGCCGCTGATGCACACCACATACGCCCAGTTTGTAAAGACCGACATTGATTACCGCCACTATCTACGTACTATTGGTTCTAATATATTGGTATTCAGATTGTTTGCTGGATTGGGAATACCATACGGCAATATCAACTTTATGCCCTTTACGGAGCAATATTTTTCGGGAGGTGCCAATAGTCTGAGGGCGTGGCAGATACGCAGCGTGGGTCCTGGCAGTTTTGACAATTCGGCAGCGGCGGGCATCAATTCCAAGTACCCAAATATGACTTCCGATATGAAACTCGAGGCAAATCTTGAATACAGGTTCAAGTTGTTTTGGGTGGTGGAAGGTGCGTGGTTTTTTGACGCGGGCAATATCTGGTCTATCAATCGCGACGACAAGCGCGAAGGCGGCGATTTTGATGTCAAACGTTTCTATAAGGAAATTGCAGTTGGTTCGGGATTGGGATTGAGGTTGGATTTTGACTTTTTCCTGTTTCGTGCTGACTTTGGACTCAAACTCCGCGACCCATCCCTCAAAGATGGCGAGCGTTGGCTTGCAAAAAACGACCATTCGTTCATCTTCCGTGGCAGCAATTGGGCGTTTTGCCTCGGCATCGGATACCCGTTCTAAGCAATAGAACAATGTATAAATGCATAATGCATAATGCATAATTGGGCATCCGCCGGTGGGGAAGTTGAAAATTGGAAATTGAAGGTTGAAAATTGACAATTAAAGTTTAAATATTTGATGCATACGCATAATTGGGGTTCTGTCGAATGGCAATTATGCATTATGCATTATGAATTATGCATTAAAAAAAATGTACGTAAAACCAAAGAAAAATTTAGGTCAGCATTTTCTGACGAGCGAAAAGATTGCGCAGCAAATTGCGGATTCCATTGATTATCCGGTGGAGGAGGGCAAGAAGGCTGGCTGCATTGAGATTGGCCCTGGCACTGGTATCCTCACCAAATACTTGATGCAGAATCCCAAGCTCGATCTGTCTGTCATTGAGATAGACAATGAGTCGGTGGAGTTTCTCGTTGCCAATTATCCTTCGTTGAGCATAGAGCACAGGATAGTGTCGGGCGACTTTTTGCGCATCGATTTATGCAAGCAGTTCCCGGGTGGATTTCCGATTGTATGTGGCAATTTTCCTTACAATATTTCGAGTCAGATTTTTTTCCGTATCTTGGATTACAAGGACAGCGTGGATCAAGTGGTCTGCATGATACAGCGTGAAGTGGCTCAGCGTATTGCCAACCACGAAGGCACCAAGGAATACGGCATCCTGAGCGTATTCTTGCAGGCTTATTATGACATCGAGTATCTTTTTGGCGTGGATGAGACTGTATTCAATCCGCCGCCAAAGGTCAAGAGTGCGGTCATACGTCTGCGCAGGAATGGTATTAAGCAGTTGCCCTGTGACGAAAAACTTTTCCGCATTATCGTCAAGATGTCGTTCAACCAGAGGCGCAAGATGTTGCGCAATTCGTTGGCGCAGTGGTTTACGGGCGCGGAAAACGAGGCAAGATTCCTCACCATGCGCCCGGAACAATTGTCGGTAAATGATTTTGTGGAGCTTACGCAGATATTGTCGGCAAACGGCGTGCTTCAGTCGTAATTGCACGGGGTCGCCAAATTATTTTTTGCGCTTGATGCTGATGATTTCGTCGCCGGTGTTGATGTTGTGCACAGCGTCGATGCCGTCGGTTACTATGCCAATCACCGTGGAGCCGCCGTCGGAGAATACATCTGGTGTGAGCATCACAAACCATTGTGTGGTGCATGAATTGTTGAGCGCGGAGGTGTTGAGAGCCACCGTGCCTTCTTCAAATTCGGTTTGTGTAAGCTCCGATGGAATCATCACCGTCTTGTTGATGTCGAATGACGACAATGAACCTCGGTTTTCTACCCGGAGCGACGTTATGTTGTTGAATTGCGATTTGTCAAAATAGCCTTCGTCCACAAGTTTCAGGAAGTTGGATACCGCGAGAGGGGCGTTGTTGACGTCGGTCTTTACGGTGATGTCGCCTTTCTTGGTTTTTATCACGATTTCCTCGCCTTGTTTGATGCTTTGTATGTATCCCCAGTCGGGCATTGCGGCGGCTTCCGCCTCGTATGGTTCGCACTCCTGACCCGACACTATTTTGAGCGTGTTTCTGAGAGTCATGTATGTATCGGCGTCGCGTGGCAATGTGCATTGCGATATGGCTTGATTGATGAAATATGTGTTCATAAATTGCGAGGTAATCTCCGGATGCCGCGACATAGCCTCCGCAGCTGCCGCCACCATCTGAGGGTTGCCGTTTTGTACGGCTTTCCTCAATATCAGTCCAAATACTGTGGTGAGGTCGTCGCCGGTGGTTTGCTTCACTTCGCGGGCGTATTGTGCGAAGTTGTCGCTTTCGTACATGTTGATGAGGGTCTTGATGCCCTCCACTCCGATAAGCTCGTTGTCGTTGTTGTAGAATGTATTGTCTTCTACAAAAGAATAACTTGCAATGTCGTTGCCCAACGCCCTGAGCAGAGCCGCCTTTTCGTAGATGTTTTGTGATGCTTCAAATCCCGATTGAATCCTCTGGGAGATGTTGGTCTTGTTGACTGAGTATTTGAGCGCGGCAGCCACGAGCGTGGTGCGTGTCTGCCACCCTGCCACGTCTCTCGAATAGTCGAGATATTTTTTTGCGTCGGCAGGTATGCCTCGGTTGTAGATGTACTGTGCGGCGCGTGATGCTATCTTTTCGTCGTAAGATTTGAGGAGTTTCAATATGTATGGCTCACATTCGTCGTATGGGTAGTTTTCAAATGCGGCTATTGCGTTAAGTACAATGCGGTAGTCGCTGTTTTCGTCTTCCACGATAGATTTCAATATGGAAAACGCCCTCGCATTGTGGCATTTGCCGAGTGCGAGCACGATGTTTGCCTTGTTGGGTACGAGCTTCGCCATCCGGTATGCCGATACAAATTCGTCGGTATATACAGAGAAGTCGGCATTGCACGAGCCAAAGTATTCGGCGGCGATTGTGCGCGCTTTTTCGTGCAGGATGGTGTCGCAAATAATTGATATTGCCGTCTGCGAGGTGGCTACGGAGTACATCCCGCGTTTTGCAAACAAGCAGAGGCTCCTCGCCTTGCCTGATACGAGGGTTACGTCGGAGTGGGGTGCGTCGTAGCTGCTCACCATCTCAAATGCTCTTTGTGAGCCGCATTTGCCGAGTGCTACGAGTATTGCCGCCTTCACGTTGGAGGGCTGCGCGTCGATGTTGGCGTCGAGGAGATATTTTTCTGCGGCGTGGTGGCGTGTCTGTCCAAGGGCAAATGCAGCCTCCTCGCGCAGGTCTATGTCATTGTCGCTGAGCAGTGTAGCAAGCGGCACTATCGCCATGCTGTCGCGCATAGAGCCTATCGCCGATACTGCCGCCTTTCTGTATTGCGGGTATTCGGATGTGAAATATTTAGCTATCTCGGCTGTATTGCCGGCGCATCTCAATTCGCATATCTTGCGGAGTGTGGGGTCGTTATAGATGTTAGCATCCCTGGCAGCTGCGTCGTCCTCTTGGGTGTGGCAGCCGCAAGTGCATGTTAATATGCTTATTGCCAATGCGTACAAAATTAAAACCTTCATGATTTGATGTGGCTTTTTTATAATTGCTTGTAACTACAAAGATTGCAATAAGCGTTCCAAAGTTCGGATGAGTGGTGATGCTTTATTACATTATTTGACTTTGATTTCGAGCAGGGGACGTCCTTCTATGTTGGCGGTGAGGTGGTCGCCGATGTGCAGCGGTCCCACTCCGGCGGGTGTTCCTGTATATATGAGGTCGCCGGTTTTGAGGGTTACATATTGCGAAATGTACGACACAATGGCGTCAAAATCGTGTATCATGTCGCTTGTGTTGCCGCTCTGCACGGTGTTGCCGTTGATGTCGAGTCCAAAATTGATGTTGTGCAGGTCGGCGAAGTCGGTCTTCGGCACAAAGTCGCCGAGCGGTGCCGATGAATCGAACCCCTTGGACAAAAACCACGGCTGACCTTTGGCGCGGCTCTGTGCCTGGATGTCGCGGGCGGTGATGTCGAGCCCCACGGTGAGTTCGTCATAATATCGTGATGCAAATTTGCGGTCTATCGCCTTGCCCAATTTGCTTATTTTGATTACGATTTCGGTCTCATACTCAATCTGTTTTGAAAATTCGGGTATGTAAAAATCATAATGGTTGCGCAGGAGCGATGTCTCCGGCTTTATGAAAAATACCGGCTCTACTTCCGGCTCCATGCCAAACTCCTCGCAGTGTTTGCGGTAGTTGCCAGCTATGCAAAATATTTTCATAATGTGTTGTATTTTTGTTTGTGTGGGTGCAAAGATACGTAAAAAACTCTCACGGAGGCACGGGGGCACGGAGAATATATGAAAAAAACTCTCACGGAGACACGGAGGACACGGAGAAAGTGTGAAAAAAAATCTCCGTGTGCTCCGTGCCTCCGTGAGAACACAATATCATTTGAAAAAAAACAAAACTAAATTTTTTTATAATGTCAAAAATTCTTACCTTTGGCTCGCAGAATTTTCAGCACCGGGCAAAACTTTTTTTTGCATATCTGCCATTTCGGTATGTATATTGCAAAATAAATTCCGGAGATTTTTCCCACTAATAGGGAACGTATAAGGCAATGAAGAAGATAACATTATCACATTTCTTAGTAAAGAACTTTGAGTTGAAGCAGCAGGAAGTGCCAATTTTCCTGATGCTGTTTCTTCATTCCTTTTTCCTTGGTCTCGCCGGCGCATTCTATTTCACCCCCGCCAACTCCGAGTTTATCAAGCACTTCGGCAGCGAGCAGTTGCCTTACGCATACATAGCGTCCGGCATCGGCGGATATTTGTTTACGCAGATTTATTCATGGATGCAAAAACGAATCGACAGCCGCTCATTGTTTATGGGTGCGTTGATTTTTATGACTGTCGTTACGTTGGCGTCGCCAATAATGCTTGGTCATGTGGATTCTAAGTGGCTGAGTTCCTTTGTGTTTATATGGGCGTGGCCATTCCTGTCGATGGTGGGCATAGAGTGTGGCGCGTTGTCGTTGAAATTCCTCAACCTTGTGCAGGTCAAGAGGATTTTTGCGCTATTTAGTATAGGTGGCGTATTGGCGGCAATGATGGGTTATTTGATAATACCCGCATTGAGCAAAGTGATTTCACATTCATATACATTGTTGTATATCAGTGCGTTTGGATTTATAGTAGGCATTGTTACCCTTGTAATATTGTACAAAAAATATCCGCAGAAGCTCCGTGAAGAGCGTCTCCTGATCGAAAAGAAAAAACAAGAGGGCGGCGGCAAGATTCTGTCGTTGAAACCATCCAACGATGGTACGGGATTCCTCGATTTGATTAAGAAGAGCAGTTATTACCGCTTTATCTTCATCTGTGCAACGCTCTCGATGACAATTATTTATGTAACGGACTTCTCGTTTCTTTCTACCGTCAAAATCCAGATTGCGCCCGAAAATACGCCTCAGTTCCTTACCTTGGTATATGGTGGATTGAAGATTGGCGAATTGCTGTTGTCGTTTTTCTCGGCGAGGATTTTGAGTAGATATGGCGTCAAACTCGGACTTCTAATCCTGCCTGTAAGCATGGTTGTAGTAACGACGCTTGCCGCAATTGTAGGATTGACATCGGTAGAAAGCATTGTATTCCTGATACTTATAACTCTCAATAAATCCCAGGAACGCATATTGCGGCGCGGTCTCGACGACCCGGCTTTCAACATTCTCTATCAGCCTCTGCCCGACGAGGAAAAGGCAGCCGTGCAGACCAAGGTGGGCGTCGTGCAACAATTTTCCACCGGCATTGCGGGCGTGGTGTTGCTTGCCGTAAATACAATCATCACCTTGCGTGGCGAGTACGACTTCAAATATTTTATGCTGTTTTTCATCCCGATACTTGTGGCGTGGGTTGTTAGCAGTGTGAAATTGTACGAGAGTTACAAGGCTACAATCAACAAGATTTCCAAAGATTTTAGCAAGGACAGCCGCCGTGAGGTCAATAAGAGCATGTATGGTCCGGAGTTGCTGCGCAAATATATTAAGGTCAGCAACCCCAACATACAACGTATGGCGGTGATGATACTCTCGGAGACTGCGCCGAGAAGCCTCGAAGGTTATGCCGCGCAGCTCCTCGAATCCAACGACGAAGTGGTGGAGAAGGCGGTATTGCGCAACATCGACCCAACATGGCGTTCAAGGCTTGCTACTGCTTGCGGCACGTTGTTCAAAAGTTCCAACAATCCCGAGATACGCCTGCTCGCCGAGCGCGCTCAAAACTATCTGTCGTTCACGGGTCTTAGCAAGAAGCCTGAACAAGAGGAGATTGATGCGCTTGTTGCAAGTCAGTTTGTTTCAGACAAGATAAAACTTATCAAGTATCTTTTCAAAAACGACTCGCTCCTCAATGAGGACATCATATCGACGCTTTTGGACAATACCGACCGCAATGTCAAGTCGGCGGCAATCACGCTTGCTGGCAATCTCCGCACGCCAAAGATGATCAATAAGCTCATCTCGCTGCTCGAATCGCCCGAATATTACAACACTGCCGAAAATGTGTTGCTTGATATAGGCGACAAGGTGTTGCCCGCGCTCAACGAGTATTTTGAAAAGAGTATGCAGCCGCCAGCCATCTTGCTCAGAATCATTGAGTTGTACGCCAAGTATGGTTCGGCTCCGGCGAGGGCGGCGTTGATGAATAATATCAACTATCCTAATCGCGACATTCAGCAGGCGGTGATTGCGGCGTTGTATTTCTGCAAATTCCAGGCTACCGAAGAGAAAGACATCTTGGCTATCAAGCAGAAAATCAATGAAACCGTAGAAAATATTGTCTGGGTGATGGCTTGCCTCAATGACATCGAAGACGAGAAAAATACGCTCAAACTCGTTCAGAGCCTCGACCTCGAGCGCACCAACAGTATTGAAAACTTATTCAACCTGCTTAGCCTCCTCAACGAGCCGCGCCTTATCAACCTCATCCAGAAGACTATCATCGGCAAAAACAATATCTTTGCCGTGGAAATCATCGACAACAACTTCCCACAGGAAATCAAGCAGTTGATAAAGCCGCTCTTTGACGACCTCTCTACCGTTCAGAAAATCAAAAAGCTCGGCGACTTTTTCCCGCAGCATGAGATGTCGCTCGAAGAAAGGCTCAAGGACATCATCAAGCGCGATTATTCTAAACTCGACACTTGGACTGTGGCACGCGCCGTGGAGCTCCTTGGCAAGCAGCACAAGGCAAAGACCAGCGACGATGTACAATCGAGTTCTATAGACTACAAGGATCTTAAATTGTGGGTAAAATCCAATATCAAGGATCTCCTCGCCAAGATTCGCAAGAGCGAAATGCCCGACGAGATGTTTCTCTGCCTGTACCACACCGACGAAATGGTGTATTCTACGGCGGCAAAAATCATCTATGAGGAAAACCCGCTCAAATGCTCCGACTACCTTTCAAATATGTCGTCCGACAAGCAGTTGCTGTATGCCGCGCTCAAATCGGGTCAGCCTACGCTCATCGACAAAATCAAGCATCTCAAGAAGCATCCGTTGTATTTCAACGTACCTGAATACTTGCTGGCAAAATTGGCAAAGCATATCGAGATACATTCGTTGAAAAAAGGAGAGGAACTCAATGCCGACGATGAGACCGTTTATTTGGTGGAAAAGGGCGTTCTGTCATGCAATATGGTGATAGAGGGCGATATTTCATTCGTAAAGCACGACATCATCACCAAGGGTTTCAATCTCGACCACGATGTCAAGACTTTGTATGCAAAGAATGATTCGATAATATTGGCTATCAATAGGTTTGAATATTTCAATACTCTCATCCACGAGACCAACATCATTCCATACATTCTCGATGAAAACAACCGCGCAATGCTGGTGTCACACGAAAAGCCGGAACCTCAGCATGTCGAATAAAAAAAGCAGGAGGTTGATTCAACTTCCTGCTTTTTTATTTGATTAGGGATTACTCTATTCTCCTTACTTCGTTTCCAAAATGCACTTCTCGATGTAGTCGCCTACTTCTTTGGTGCCGTAAGCCTTGCCTTCGGCGATGTCTTCGGTGCGGATATTGTCGGCGAGTGCCTTGTTGACTGCGTTGGTAACAATCTGTGCCTCTTCCTTGAGTCCGAAGCCAGTTTCGAGCAACATTGCGGCAGAGAGGATTGCAGCCATCGGGTTGGCGATGTTTTTGCCGGCGGCCTGTGGGTACGAGCCGTGGATGGGCTCAAAGAGCGATGTATATATGCCTATGGATGCGCTCGGCATCAATCCCATGGAGCCGGTGATTACCGAAGCCTCGTCGGTGAGGATGTCGCCGAATGTGTTTTCTGTTACCATCACGTCAAAATCCTTGGGCGTGGTAACGATGCGCATGGATGCATTGTCCACAAACATGTACGAAGTCTCCACTTCGGGATATTCGGGAGCCATCTTCTGTGCCACTTCCCTCCAGAGGCGCGACGAAGCGAGCACGTTTGCCTTGTCGATTACGAGGAGTTTTTTGCGGCGGGTCATTGCGAGTTCGTAGGCGCATTTGAGGATGCGCTCGATTTCATATACCGAGTAGATGTTGGTGTCAAAAGCGGTTTTGCCGTCCTCTGTGCGGCCCTTCATGCCAAAATACATACCGCCGGTGAGTTCGCGTACCACGGTGAAGTCGGCACCTTCCACGATTTCCTTCTTGATGGGCGATTTGTGGATGAGCGCGGGGAATGTGTAGATTGGGCGGATGTTGGCGTAGAGTTCAAGGCGTTTCCTGATAGCCAGGAGACCCTGTTCGGGACGCACTTTGGCGTTGGGGTCGTTGTCGTACTTGGGGCTGCCGAATGCGCCAAAGAGCACTGCGTCAGACTTCTTGCAGACGTCGATGGTCTCGTCGGGCATAGGGTTGCCCGTAGCGTCGATGGCTGCCGCACCGCCGAGTACCGGCACGTATGTAAACTTGTGTCCTCTTATTTTTTCGATGGCTTGGAGTGCCTTCTGAGCCTCCGCAATCACTTCCGGGCCTATGCCGTCGCCCGGCAATACTGCTATTTGCTTGTTCATTTTGTTTGTGTTGTGTTTTTATTCGTTATTTTTTCGATGTGCAAAGTTAGTTTTAATTTTATTCCGTGCCAAAAATATTTTAATTTTGCAGTGTAGAATTTTTGATTTTGATATGAATAGGAAGTCAGACACCGCACTTTTAATAATCAATTATGGTACGCCCGACACTGCAAGTCGTGGCGATGTGGCGCATTATCTTCGTCAATTGCTTGACAACAAGCACGTTATGACTATGAACGCCGCCGGACGCAAAATCCTTGTCAATTGCATAATTGCACCATCGCGTTCCAAAAAATCGTCTAAGCTATATCAAAGGCTTTCTGACATTTCGGGCGGCGAGATGCCATTGAAAAAACATACTAAGAATTTTGCCGACAAGGTGCAACTATTGCTTGGCGGCAAGGCGGATGTTTATGTGGCAATGACGGCTGGATATTCGTTGGTGGCGGATGTCATGGACGAGGTATTAAGGGCCAATTATTACAAAATAGTGGTTGCGCCGATGTTTCCGCAATATACCGAGTCCACTTGGGGCAAAATTTTGGACGATGTTTATGGAAGTCTCCAAGGCAGGTTCAATGTGCCGCCGGTAAGCGTGATACAGCCTTTCTTTGACGACGAAATGTATTTGGATGCTCTTTGCGGGCATATTTCTAATCATTTGCCAGATGTAGGCAGTGTGGAGAAGGTGATTTTTTCGTATCATGGTGTACCGATCATGCATACCGAAATGACGCATCCGGGGCATACATGCAGCGACCTTGATTGCGCTAATAATATAAGTGTGGACAATAGGCGTTGCTACCTTGCACAGTGCCATGCACAGACGAGGATGATGGCGTCGAGGCTTGGAATCCCGCCCGAAAAATACATTACAGCCTTTCAGAGCCGTTTTGCAGACAAGTGGGTGGGTCCCACTACCGACAGCGTGGTGAGTCAGTTTGCCAAAGACGGTATCAAGCGCATTGCGGTAGTTACGCCGTCTTTCACGGTAGATTGCCTTGAGACCATTGTGGAAATCGACGACAATCTGCGCAAAAATTTTATGCAAAATACTGGTAATGAGATGATTGTAGTGCCTTGCCTAAACGACTTGGATTCGTGGGTCAATAATTTCTGCAAAATTGTGACAAAAAGTCTGTAAAATCGTTGGTTGTTCCGAAGGTTTTTTGTATTTTTGATTCTTGGATATTAATTGCTAATTGCGCATGGAAAAAAGTCAGAAAACCAACAATCGTAGTCGTGGGTCGCTGATGACCTCGCTGCTCGGTATCACCATACCCACGGTAACGGTGGTGGTGGTGGCATTGAGTGTGTTGCTTTTCAGAATAATGCGCAGCAACATCCTCGATTCGGCGCGTGTGGCGAGCAAAGACGTCGTAGAGTGCAATGTAAGGGCTATTGGCGACAAGTACAAATCCTTTGTTACACAGCTCGCGGGATTGGCGGAAATATGTTCGCGTCGGCATTACACCGAAAAAGAATGTGTGGAGCTTATTGATATTCTGGTACAAAACAGCAACGGCAACTATCTGTACGGAGGATTTGTAAGGCACGACGGCACCGTGCTCAGCACTGAGCCTGCCGATACTCTCCTCCTCGTAGAAAAAAAGTTTGCCATGGAGCATCTTTGCAAGTATGGCAAGCCTTTTATGATAACGCCGCCTTATGCCGCCGCCAGCGACACCACGCGCAAGGCGCAGAATCTCCTCGTGCCAATCAAGGACGGCGACGGCATCAGGGGTGCATTGTACGTAGCCACCAATACCAACATACTGCTTAGCGCATTGTCGTCCATAAAGACCAACAATATGGGCAAGGCGTACCTCTGCAACGTGGAGGGCTTGTTGATTGTGTCGTCCGACATCGCCAACCCCGTTGCCTTCGACGAATCCATCACCAACATCTGCGCACATGTAGCCGCCCGGGTCAATGGCGGAGTCAATAATGGAGGCGATTCTTTTGAAGGCATCGACGGCGAGATGAGGCTCATTACGTGGTCGAGGGTGGTAGATTCGCGGTGGTTTATAATGATGGAGATTAAGTACAACGAGCTCGACCAGTCGCGTGCGCGTATGCGAAATGTCTATATCCTTGCGGGCATACTTGTCTTTATGATTGTAATAGTGTATATGTACCTGATTACAAAATTCGGCATCATCAATCCTCTCGAAAAACTCAAAAAAGTAGTCAAGGAATTTGCCGAGGGGCGCATGTACAACGCCGTAAAGCTCGATGGAAATATCAACAACGAGGTGGGCGCACTATACGACGACGTGGCGGATATGGCCCGCAAACTCGTTAACATCACCGACACCATTCGCACACAGTCTGATGCCATTGTGGTAAATAGTCGCGAACTCAATACTTCCGCCGAACACATTCTTCAGAGCATTGGCGACCAGGCGGCGTCGGTGGAGGAGATTTCCACCACGGTAGAGCAGATGTCGTCTGCGATATCAGAGACCGCCAACAATGCCGAGACCGCCCGTAAAAATTCTATGTCTATTGCCGCCGACATTGGAAGGGTGGCAAAGGCGTCGGCGCAGACATTTGAGAGCACCAAGACCGTAATAGACAAGATTAAGATAATCAACGATATAGCCAAACGTACCGACTTCCTTGCCATCAATGCCGCAGTGGAGGCGTCGCGCGCGGGCGAAAATGGAAAAGGATTTTCCACTGTTGCGTCGGAAATCAAGCAGCTCGCCGAAAGATCCAAGGCGGCGGCGTTGCTCATCGACGAAACCTCCAAGCAGACCCTCCGCGTTACCGAGCAGTCAACAAAGATGATAGAGCAGATAGTGCCGCGCATACTCGACAACGCTACCAAGGTGTCGGAGATTGCTATGTCGTGTGTGGAGCAACGCAACGGCACCGAGCAGATTGGCAATGCTATACAGCAGCTCGCGTATGGTTCGGAAGAAAACAATGCCGAGGCGAGCGCGTTGGCTGCCAAGGCGGAAAAATTTGTCAATTCTGCCAACCAACTCACCGAAAAGATAAATTTTTTCAAGACAGCCGACGAGCGTACCGAAAGGCTTCGCGACATCGAGGAGGCACTCGCAAAGCACACCGACGACCTCGAATGTCTGCGCAGGGAACTCGCCGAGTACGACCGGCGAAGGGACGAATCGGCTGCAACTACACGATCAATCCAGCACAGCGATGAAAAAGGTTCTATCTAAAATATTTAGTTGCCTCGGCTACGACAGCCGGACGGTGTGGGGCAAGTATATGAAATTTATACTGCCTTGCGTCATGGTGGTAATAGTCGCCATGGACATCGTGATATATGCCATCATCTCCAATTACACCGACACTGCCACCAACAAGGCCAACCAGAGAACTGTGAAAATATTGTCGGACGAAATTTCGGAGGTGTTTCATCGCTATCTCGGCGACCTCAATATGATGCGCCATTATTATCAAAAAAACTCAATTGACGAGTTTCTGGCATTTACAAGGAGATTCACCGAGGAGCACAGCAACAAGTATTCATACGTAAGGCTCATCTTGCCCGACGGTCGCTCTTTCAATTCATTGGGCAACAATGATTTGTACAATGTCAAGGAAGGCCGTCCCTACAAGCATCTCGTGGTGGAGCACAAGGATATTTCGGTAAATTCGGCTCACGTGTCGGAGTTGGCTGGCGGCGTGGAGGTGTACAGCATTTCTGTGCCGGTAAAGAACGACAACGATTCTGTTACTGCCATCATTGCGGCTGTATTCCCCGTGGATGTCGTAGAACGCAAGCTCAATTCCATACTCACCGATTCGTCGGAATATTTTGTAATGGTTGACGAGGCTAATATGGCGCGTGTGTGCCGTGGCAAGAGGGGAGGATTCAGCGTTGCGCTCGATGGCACTTCGCCGGGGGCACCGCCACGTTATACCGACTTGAAAGACAAGATGGTATATAATCGTAATAATGCGGCGAATGGTGTGCCGCCGTATGGCAGTTGGGTAATACATGAAACGAATGGGCAGGAGATATTGCTCCACTATGCCGCTATACCCGACACTCCGTGGGTGCTTGCCCACCTCGCCCAAAAGAGGATTATAGCCAAGGATGTTACCCTTACATTTTGGGTGCTGCTGCTCACCACGCTTGTATCGATGGTGGTGTTGCTGATTGCAATCAGGCATATCACAACCAAAGTGGTAATACGCCCGTTGGAGGCAATCAGCAGGTTTTCTAACGACTTTGCCCACGGCAAGCTGTATTCTACCGAAACCCGCAATATCAATAGCAACGATGAGCTTGGCATGGTCTGCAAGAATATCGAGGAAATGCAGCAGAAGTTGGTATCGGCAGTGTCTGGCATACACGATACTACCAACGACCTTTCGCGGTGCAGCCACAATGTTATAGATACGGTGCAGAGTGTGGATTGCGATGCCCAAGTGCAGAATATCGCCGTGGAAAATATTGCAAATTCTGTGGAGCAGGTGAATGCCTCCATCCGCCTCAATAGCGAAGATGCTACGCGCACCCACGTCAATTCCAAGGAAATAGCCGAAGACATCGTATCGGTCTCAAAAGCCACTGCCGACACCTACGACTGTATGCGACGCATCGTGGAGAAGGTGAAGGTAATCAACGACATCACCTCGCACACCGACCTCCTCGCCATCAATGCATCTGTGGAGGCGTCGCGGGCTGGCGACCATGGGTCGGGTTTTGCCGTGGTAGCCGCCGAAATCCGCAAGCTCTCTGAACTATGCCACCGCGCATCCACCGAAATCAACAGGCTCTCTGAGGTGAGCCTTGCCGCCATCACGCAGACTGTGGATCTCGTGGACAGCATTTCGCCAAAAATTCACGACAATGCCATAATGGTGTCGCGTATCTCTGAGGCGTGCAGCAAGCAGCTACATTTTACGGGAGCCATCAGCAATGCCGTGCAGCAGCTTTCTGAAATATCACAAAACAACACTGTGTCTGCCGACAAGTTGACCGTAGCAGCCAATGTACTCGTCAACGACGTGGGAAAGCTCAATAAACTTGTGGATTTTTTCAGGCTCGACCGCGACCGCGACTTGCGGCGCGACGACATCCTTGCCGCTATCGAGATGTGCAAGTCGCAGATACTCGGACTCAGATCCAAGTTGCTTGCCGTGTCTCCAGAGGGCGACGCAGAGACCCAAGTCGTCGAGGAGAGGATAGACGAGGCGTTGCAGGATGCCGACAAAATGGTTAATCGTTTTAAAAACAATTGACTGCCAAATGAATACGTTTGCAAAATATTTCGACAAGTGGTTTAAGTTGCGAGGCAATACCATCTGGGGCAAGTACATCAGGCTCTTGCTCCCGGGCATCATTGTGCTTATACTCCTCATGGACGGTTATGTATATAGAAAGGTGAGCGTCAGCAATTTTTCCAATACCGACAATATGGCGAAGCAGAGCTTGATGTTGCAGGCGATGTCGATAGACAAGATTTTAGACAGTTATTGTTCTGAGCTCAGCATCATCAGGTCGATGTATCAGGATTCCACCATGCTCGACGATTTTATGTACAAGGCAAAAGATGTGCTATCCGTAAGCCGCAAAAAATGGAACTATCTCCGCCTTACGCTACCGGGCGGCACCACATACACCACCCGTGGCGGTCTCGACCGTATGAACGGACGCAGGACAAGGTATTATAAGGATATTGTTTACAATCACGCTCCCTACAACATCCAGCGTCCATTGAAGAGCCATTACGACCAGTCTGATTCATGGTGCTTATCTATGCCTATTAAAAATGGTCGGGATTCCATCGTTGCAATTGTAAGCGCGGTGTTCCCTACGGACGAAATAGATTCTCTGATGTTTGCAATCAAAGCCAACGGCGCGGGATTTAGCACACTGAGCGACAATGAGATGAAATTCCGCATCTACGAAAATGGCATTTACGAAATGTCTCTTTCCGATTTGGAGGCGGGCGGTTATTCTAACCTCAGGAATATCGTGGAGTATGGGTGGGCGCACAAGAGCACCGAAAATTATCAGAAGGGTTTTTATTACCAGCCCGACGGGACGCGGGTGCAGTGCTATATGGCTGTTGTGGGCAATACAAACCTTATTCTCTCTCTCAACATTCCTTACACAGAGCTTAATAAGGCAACTATTACAATGGCGATGTTGCTGGTGCTTACTGCTGTGTTGACGGTAGTGTTTGTGGTGCTTGTTGTTAAGTACGTAACCAAACAAGTGGTATTGAAGCCGCTTGAAGCCACCACCCGTTTCATCGCCGATATTGCGGAAGGCAGGTTGTATTCCGACGAAGCCGACAGCATCAGCGAAGACGACGAATTTGGCAAACTGAGAACTACCGCGCAGACTATGCGTCAGAAGGTATATAGCGCGGTGAAGTCTATCCGTGAATATACCAAGGAGATAGCAATAGGCGCAGTGTCGCTTAGCGATGCAATTGGCATTATTGCCGCCGATGCCAAGAGCCGCGCCGCCACTGTGGAGGAGATTTCTGAATCGGTGTCGCAGATGACCTCCGCCATCAGCGACAATACCAACAATGCAAAACTCGCCAAGAGCAACGCCGACGAAATATCCAACAACATCTGCACCGTAACTCAAGAATCTGATAAGACCCTCGACAGTATCAGCAATGTACTTTCCAAGGCACAGGTAATCAACGAAATAGCCGAACGCACCGACCTGCTCGCCATCAATGCCGCCGTAGAGGCTGCGCGGGCGGGCGAGAATGGAAAGGGTTTTGCCGTTGTGGCTACCGAAATACGCAACCTTGCCGAGCACTGTCAGACGGTAGCCGCCGAAATCAACGCCCTCTCCGCCGAAAGTCTCGACAATACGCGACACGCCGTGAAACTCATTGACGATATGTCGCCACGCATAGCCGACAGCACGGAGATTGTTTCCAAAATTTCCGAATCGTGCGCTCAGCAACTTACTATGACGATAGCCATCAGCCGAGCCGTGATGCAGTTTGTGGAGACTATCAACAACAACCGTCAGACCGCCGACGCTCTCGACAGTTATTCCAAAAAACTTGATATGTTTGTCAGGAAGCTCAATGTTTCTGTGGATTTTTTCAAGCTCAGTGAGAAAGAAATGCAGAGCCGAGAAGGCATCATTGCGCAGATAGAACGCAAGACTGCCAAGCTCGTGAGCCTCAAATCCGAGCTGCTGGAATTGCTTTCGGGTTCCGATGCGTCGCAGATTGTCTGATTGTGCTTAACCTTCATTTAACATATTTCGCTTTACTTTTTGCCATTAACGCTGTAAATTACAGATAATTGTATTTTATACAATCATTATCGTTAACAATTCTATACGGTATCGTTTGCGTTAGTGTTGCCATTAATTAAAGATTACTTAATTGAAAAAATTATACCGAATCAAATATTCGGCGTAATTTTGCATCGTAATCAGAAAGGAAATCTGGTTGCAACGAAAACAAAAGGTTCTTTGAAAATCCGCTGAAAAAGTTTTGCAAGGCTTGCTCGTGATTCAGTAATTAATTGGAACTCCCCAACGTACATAAGGAGTAGGATAGTGAACACAATATAAACCTTAAAAACACGAAGAATCATGAAAAAGTTTTTTTACAACGCAGTAATGGCAGCCTTGGTTGCCGCAGCAACTTTGTTGAACACTGCAAACGCAGCTACCGTCAATCCGCTTGACACTGTCAAGATCGACAGCACGAACGCTACAGCAGCTTCTCCTGAGTCTGACGACATCGCACTCAACGAAGCAGCTCTCCCGCTCGAGCCCTGGATGATGGAAAACATCGACCTCCTCAACGAGGAAACTCTCAACGTGGAAGGCTGGATGACTGAAGACATCGACCTCCTCAACGAAGAAACCCTCAACGTGGAAGGCTGGATGACAGAAGACATCGACCTCCTCAACGAAGAGACTCTCAGCGTAGAGGCTTGGATGTCAGAAGACATCGACCTCCTCAACGAGGAAACACTCAAACTCGAATCTTGGATGTTTTAATCGACATCGCAACATTCGCAAACTCTCATTCGAGTAGCCGCAAACACCAATTCACACGGAATTTCATTATCATTTTTTATCAATAGACAACGAACCTTTTTAATGAAGAAGTACATTCGGTTTCCAATGTCCCTCTTGGAACCGGATGCGGTGGCGGAGAAGAATTAAAGCCACTTTTTTCTGAAAAATTATTTTCCTTTTTATCGTTAATTCCCAAAAAAATCCATAATTTTACAGCGAAAACTTTGAATAATAATTCATTGTAATTCGTTTTAATTGTTGTTTAAGAAAATTTACGGATATGGATTTTGATGCTTTTGACAAGGAGATGCGGCGTTTTGAACAGTCGCTCGACCGCCTTATACCCGACGATGTATATCTTGTGGCGAGGTTGGACGGGCGTGGCTTCACGCGCTTGACCAAGAAGGAATGGGATTTGGAAAAGCCATTCGACATAAAATTTCGCGACGCGATGGTGGACACGGTGAAACATCTGCTCGCCGACTGCGGTTTCCGTATGGTGTATGGTTACACGCAGAGCGACGAGATTTCGGTGCTTTTTCACAAGGACGACACCGCCTTTTCGCACAAGGAGCGCAAACTCTTAACAATTCTCTCTGCCGAAGCCTCCGTAAAATTTTCAGAACTGACGGGTCGCCACGCGGTTTTTGACTGTCGCCTGTTGCCCCTGCCAACGATTGCCGACGTTATTGATTGTTTCCGTTGGCGGCAGGAGGACGCGCACCGCAATTCACTCAACTCGCACACCTATTGGGCGTTGCGCAAGAGTGGCGTATCTCAATCCGCCGCCGAACGACGTATGTCGGGCATCTCCAACGACGAAAAAATCGCCATCCTCTCCAACCTCGGTATCGATTTTTCCACTGTCCCCCTGTGGCAAAAATACGGTGTCGGCATCTACTTCGCCGACGAAATCCGCAAGGGCTTCAATCCCAAGACCAACACCGAGACCGAGTGCATAAGGCGCGTCTTGAAGGAAGATTATTTCCTGCCAAAAGGGGAGGAGTACGGAGATTTTGTGCGGAGTTTGGTGGCTACATCGCTTGACGCGGAATAACCTTTTAGTTTTTCTTGCTCTTCCGCATCTTGCCTGTATCCAAGATTATCGTAAAATCTTGTTTCTTCAATTGCGTGGAGAAGTCGTAATCGGTGAGGGTTATCTCGATGCGGAGTCCGGGGGAGGTTTCAACGACCTTGACTGGCATCACGTATTTGGCGAGACGCTCGTATTCGTAGGTGATTTCCTTGACGGCCTTGCCGTCCTTGTCATAACATACCGACTTGGATTTAAGACCCGATTCGGCGGAGTAATAGTCGCTGTAACTATTGCCAAGCGCGTCGGTAACGTCTATCCTGTAATATCCTTGTCTAAACAGGTCGTAATCGCAAAAATGTTTGTAACGTATGCCAAGTTCGTCATAATGAGACTCTTGCGGGAACGACGCCTTTTGCCTCAACACAGTGGCGCGTGCGCTGTCGGGTTCGGAGAATCCGTATATCATCGTGGAATCTGCGCCTATTGCGCCGTCATATACTTCCTTAAAATGAAACAGGCTCACCGTGTCGTCGCGGCGGATGTTGTTGTCCATTCGGTACATATTGGGCGACTTGCGGAGTATGCGTCCAAACGCCTTGTATTGCAATGTGTCGTCGAATGTGTATAACGATTGGAGGTTTACCGACATATTTTTGGGCGGGTTGTTCAAGCCCGTGGTCTCCACGTAAGCGTTGAGTATTGTGTATGCGCCAAACCCCTTGGGAATCCTTGCAACGAGTTTTTGCTTGCTGTCAACGAAATCCACCTGACGGTCTTTGGCGATGCGGTTGAGCGTGCAGAAGAGCGAGCGGTGGCCGCCTTTCACTACGAATACGCAACTGCCGTTTTGAATGATGTTTTTGAGGTGTTGCTGCGCATCGGCGGCGGTAACGTCGTTGATGGTGTTTTCGTAATTGGTGAAATAATTTTTTGGAAAATTGTACAATATCAGGTTTGACGCGATTTCGGCGGCGTAGGCTGGGTGTTGAAGCCCTTGACGGAAAGAGTTGATGAGGCGTTCTTTGGCTGATTGCAGTCCGCCGCTCACGTCGTAATTTTCGCTGCGCCGTTCAAAGAGTTGCGTCGCAAACTGCGAGAAGTCGTTGTTGCTGCCATCCATATTTATGGTATTGACGTCATACTTGAAACTCGAAATCCTGTCTATTTTTCTGGCTAACGAATCGTACATAATGTAATAAACGAGGTCGTTGACCACGTAGTTTTTGGTGGTCTTGTCGCAGGGATAATAATCCATAAACGCCGCGTCGAATCCCGTAGCCATCGAATCTTCCTCTATTGCGTACACAAAATCCTGAGGCTTGATGGCGAGGGGTTCGGGCTTAGCCTTGTTGTCGGAGCGGGGCGTGGAGGCAAAGTATTTTTCCACCAACGGCTTTACAAACTCGATGTCGGTGTCCGCCACTATTGTTATCAGGCACTTGTCGGGTGCAAAACAGCGTTGACGGTAGGTCAGGTAGTCGCTCTTGTTGATTTTGGCGAGGTCGTCGGCGGTGATGTAAGGCTGACCGATGATGTCGGAGGCGATGAAGTCGAGCGGGTTGCCATTGTCTTTGAGGTACTTGATGCGCTTTTTCTTGTAGTCGTCGAAGTTTACGTATGTGGGATTGTTGCCGTACATCACTTCGTGCATAAAGTTGAGCAGCGAGTCGAGAGCCTTGTCGTGGCTCACCATATTTTTTATCATCACCTGGTTGGCGGCGAGGGTGCTGCCTGTCATTGCCGCTACTACTTGTTTGATGCCCTTGCTCGGTCCTTCGGATAGCGACGATACGTCAGCACTGAGCCTCACGTTGCAGTAGCGGTATTGCGAGGTTGTTACCAACTGCACTCTGAAACCATTTGGCAATGTGATAACATGATGGTTTTCAATGCATTGTAATATGTTGCTGATGTCCTGCGCGGCGAGCGGCGTCGTCAGGAGGAGCAAAAGTATGATTATGTATATTTGTTTTGACATCTTTGTTCGGTGTTTGTGTTATTTTTTGCTTAGTTTGTCCATTTCGGCGAGTACTAACGCTTTCAACTCGTTGACTTCTGGTAGATAGAGTTTGTATTTCGCCACAAAAAGATTTGAATCCATACCATAAGTGGCATATTTTACCATAACGTCGTTTTTGTCGGCGGCAAGTATGATGCCAATTGGCGGATTGTCGCCCTCGGTATTCATATCAAGGGCAAAATATCCCAAATACATATTCATCTGCCCGATGTCTTCGTGCTTAACCTTGCCACGTTTCAAATCGATTATTACATAACATTTTAACACAACGTGATAAAAAACCAAGTCAGCATAAAAATCCTCGTTGTCGATAGTAAGGCGATATTGACGACCTATAAAAGCGAAGCCCTTGCCCAATTCGAGCAAAAACTCTTCCATGTGTTTTATAAGTGCTTCTTCCAAATCATCTTCACTGTAATCAGGGGTCTTAATTTTCAAAAAATCAAAGAAATACGTATCTTTTACAATGTCTTTGGGTTGCAAGTCGCCTTCGTCGGTTTTGGTGAGGGAAAGTATTTCGTCTGTGTTTTTTGCCGCTGCCAACTGATAAAACAGTCCGCGATGGTATTGCTCCCTTATTGTTCTATACCCCCAATGTCTATTGATTGTCTCAATGATATAAAAATCTCGCTCGGTATCGTTTTCGATTGGTAGAATCTCTAACAATTGTGTCCAATTTAATTTTCCAAGCACTGCTTGGAAAATCGGGAATCGAAGGTATAACAGCCTCATATTAGCCAAGTTACTGCGCGAATATCCAGCTCCTAAGCGTAAAGAGAGGTCTTTCGACAAACGGGGAATAAGTTTCTTTCCGTATTCTGCCCGGGCATTGCCTTTTTGTTCAAATTCTACTATGTATCTGCCTATATTCCAATTAGTAGTCACTAATTCGCTGTTGACGGCACGCACAGCCCGCATCCTTGATTGAGCAACAATTTCTGCAATCTGTTCAACCAAAGCATTGTACGCGGTGTCGGTATTTTGTATTTCTATGTTTGTTTGCATAATTAATTTGCATTTTGCGCTTGTAAAAGTAGATATTTTTGTTGAACAGGCAAAAAAATTTTTAAGTCAGGTTGTTGACCTCAAAACAGGAGTATAGATAACAAATTAAAATAATTGAAATTCAATATATTATAAAAAAAATCATAAAATCTTTTCGAAAGATTTGGAACTTGTTTATAATTTTTTTTACCTTTGCAACCGAAAGGTATTGACAAAAATAGAAAGAGTGTTTGCTCGTAACTGACTTGCTGAAACGTCCAAAAAATCAGATATGATGTCTGTTCGGGCAAATGCTCACATTCGTATATAGGGTGTGGGCTTTCTTTATAGTATCATATCGGCTTTGGACGGCCTCAGCAAACTATGGAGATTGTCTACGTCCTTTTTTTTGTCCATTGTTAAACGAACTAACACGAATAGAAAAATCATGGGCTTATTAACAACAAAGTGTCCTCGTTGTGGTTCTGAGGACACAGAAAAAACGAATCTTGCGGATAAAATTGGATCCAAAATTTTGGGAACTGCATTGCGTGCAGGAGCAAGTGCGCTTTTGGGTTCAGTGGGTATTAATTATTCCACAAGAGCAATGGGTAAACTTGATGGCGAAAAAGAAAAATGGAAGTACATTTGTCATCATTGTAATTGGACTTGGGTAGAAGGAGAAGAAGATTCTGTTCGCTCGTATGCAAGTTTCGGTTCAATTGGTTCGAGGGTAAAGGCCATCATTGTTGATAAACTTGGCGTTGACGAGGCTGAGGTAACCGACCAGGCAAGTTTCACCAATGATCTTGGTGCCGATTCTGTGGACGTTGTAGAACTCATTATGCAGTTTGAACAGGAGTTTGGTGTTACCATCCCCGACGACCAGGCTGAGAAGATTACAACCGTGGGCGATGCAATTGCTTTCATTGAATGGCGTGTGTAAGTTTTTGTTCAATTAGTTCGAGGGTAAAGACCTTAGTCGTTGATAAACTTGGCGTTGACTTTGCTGAAGTAACAGATCTGGCATCTTTTTTGGATGACTTGGGTGCATATGAGTCGGATATTAAGGAACTTATAATGCAATTTGAACAAGAGTTTGGTGTTACGATTCCCGACAACCAGGCTGAGAAGATTACCACCGTGGGCCAGGCAATTGCTATTATTGAACGAAACGCAAGATAAAATTTCTGACAGACGGGATAGGTGGACATATTTATTTATGTGTTCACCTTTTTGTTTGTAATATTATTCAAAAGTTTTTATCCTATTCTAAAATATCCTGTTAATTAGATATACAAAAAAGGCCGCCACCGGTCAAAAAAAAATCTGCCGGCGACAGCCCCAAGTATATAAGTCGAGTTATAAAAAAGAGTTTTTTTAGAATTGTCCGAAACTGAATGTTACACCGTAGAACAGCGAATTGAGGGCGTCAGATGAGACAATCGGTGCCTTGGTGTCGTAATATTCGAGGTCGTGTCCGAGCAAAACCTTGTACGACACGCCGAGCGAAATGTGGAAATTTTTTGTTACATTGAGCTCCACCCTTGCGCCGGGCTCCACTTCGCACACCACGCTGTGGTCTTCGCGGTTGCTGCGGCTGCGGTAATAATGGTCGTCGTAGTCTGCCCAAGCGTCGTCGCTGTACGTAACCTCGCCCACGCCAAATTTTATAGGGAAGGAGATATGCACCGGCGACCTGTAAGCGATGATTGGCTTTACAAACACGCCGCCCGACACGCAGTCAAATTGGTATTTGTCGTTGTCGAGTTGCTTGTCTGCCTCCCTTTCGGTAACGAAACCGCTGCCGTAGAGTCCGAGTTCCACGCCGTGTCCGATGATGACGCCAGCCTCGATGCCGCCCTTGAAAGTTGCGCGTCCATCGACAGAACCGCCGCCTATCGTGAATCCGCCTTCAAAACCAACATCCACGCACTCCTTGCCTTCGGGACGTTGGAATATCGTGCGCTGCTCGTCTTCTTGCTGAGCCATTGCGAGTTGCGGCAATACAATGAGCAACGCTCCGGCTATTATATGACGTATTTTCATAGCGATAAATTTTTAGTTTTGTAATGCAACAATTATTTGTTACCTTTGTACACGGTAATAGTTTGCAATTACCGTTCCATTTTTTTGTTTTTCTCCATAAATGAAAAGAATGGGAAAAGAATGAAAAGAATATTCTTATAATTCTTAAAAATTCTTTCAATTTTTGGATAAAAATAACTCCGCCGCATGGCGGTAATTAATTTACGTTTAGAGGATTATGAAATATTTTTTGATAGCGGGGGAGGCGTCGGGCGATTTGCACGCTTCCAATCTGATGAGGCAGTTGAAGGTCTATGACCCTGACGCTCAATTTATGTTTCTTGGCGGCGACCTAATGCAGGCACAGGGCGGCAAGATGCTCGTACATTACCGCGAAATGGCTTATATGGGCGTTTGGGAGGTCATTGCCAATGCCGGCAAGGTCAAGCGAAATTTCAAGGTCTGCAAGGAGGCAATGTTGGACTACAAGCCTGATGCAGTGATACTTGTGGATTATCCAGGGTTCAATCTCAGGATGGCACGTTTTGCCAAGGAACACAGATTGCGCACCTATTATTATATATCGCCGAAGATTTGGGCGTGGAAAAAACGCCGCGCATACACCATCAAAAAGTATGTTGACAAGATGTTTGCGATTTTCCAGTTTGAGATAGATTTTTACAAGCAATTCGATTACAATGTGGAGTACGTCGGCAATCCTCTCGTTGACGCAATGAAGGAAACCGAATCGCAAATGCTTGATGCTAAAGCTTTTCGTGACAAATACTCGTTGCCCAACCGCCCAATCATTGCCCTTGTGCCGGGCAGTCGCAAGAACGAGATAGATAAGTTGCTGCCCGAGATGTTGGCGGTAATGCCTGATTTCCCTGATTATCAATTCCTTATCTGTGGTGCGCCTGGCATTGCGACCGATTTTTATGACAAATATGTGGCTGATAGCGGTGTGCGGGTTATTTTCAACGACACTTATAATATAGTGCGCAATTCGGCGGCGGCGGCGGTTACGTCCGGCACGGCTACGTTGGAGACCGCCTACCTCGGTACGCCGCAGGTGGTTTGTTACAAGATGAGCGGCTTGACGTATGCCTTGGCAGAGATGTTTGTGAAGATTAAGTATTTTTCGCTTGTCAACATCATTGCCGGTCGCGAGGTGGTCAAGGAACTCCTGCAATCGCATCTCAGCAAAGACATCGCGGCAGAACTTCGTCACATCCTCGACGATGCCGATTACCGCGCCGCTATGCTCAAATCCTACGACGACATCCGCGCCACCCTCGGCGACGGGCTTGCCTCGGCTAACACAGCTAAGATGATAGTGGGCGAGGTGAGGGACTGACAAATTGAAAGTTCAACTTTTAATTTGTCAGGATTTTTCTCGGCTCATATTGCACACCCAAAATTATTTTTTTATCTTTGCCGTTGCAACTTTAATTATTACTATTATGGTAACAATAGCGAATGCGATATACGACTCTGTGTTCAAGTATTTGATGCAGGACAATAAGGCGGCGAAAGTGTTGCTCGGTGCGCTGATTGGCGCGAAGATAGACAGCCTCGAAATGAAAAACAACGAGTATGCCTACCGGGTGAGAAACGGTCTTGATGTACTGCGTATTGATTTTTCTGCATCAGTAACAGACGATAACGGCAATAAGCAGGTGGTAACCATAGAATTGCAGAATGCGTCTTTGAGAAGTGAAGTGATGAGATTCAGAAAATATTTGTCGGAGCATTATGCCGACAAGAACAATTTTGTGGAAAAGGACGGCAAAAAGTCGCCCATACCAATCATTTCCATTTACATCTTGGGGCATCCGTGTTGCGACAAGAAGGAACCTGTCATCTATGGCAATCCTGTGTTTTTCGATGCGGAACACAACGAACTCAAAGGTGTATATGATAAGAGCGATTTTATAAAAGGGTTGATTCACAAATTGATAATCGTCCAAGTTCCGTATCTCAAAATCAATGCAAAAACCAAAGTGGAGAAATATTTGGATTTCCTTAATCAGGTACATAAAATTGACAAAACGCGTAAAAATGCTCACCTTTTGAGAGTGTCGGAAGAAACTGATGATGACGACTACAACTTGATAGTTCGCCGCCTGCAAAATGCTTGTGCCGACGATTATATCCGACGTGCGATGGATGTGGAGGACGAACTCAACGAAGATTTCGAGTACCGTGACCGTATGGAAGCTAAACTAAAAGAAGAGTTACAAGCAAAAGACTCCGAACTTCAAGCGAAAGACTCGCAGTTGCAAGCGAAAGACTCCGAACTTCAAGCGGTGCTTGCTGCCTCGGCTAAGGCTTTGGCGTCCAAGGGAATGTCGCCTGACGAAATCGCAAAGTTTTTAAATGTTTCCGTCAACAAAATATTGGAGGTAACACAATAAATGGCAAAATCGTTTTTCTCAAAAAAAGAAGGCAAGGTAGGGCTTGCCGTGATACTTGGCATACTCGCAACGCTTGGAGTTTTTCACAATCCAATCATTGAGAGCGTCAAGACGACGTTGAATGGCAGCGTGGGCGGCACGGTGGGGCTGTTTGCGGTGCTGGGGTTGCTGTTGTTTGTAATCACCGACAAGAGGGCGCGCAATCTTGTGGCGTATGGTTTCAAATGGTTGATGCGCAAGATAACGGGCTGGTTTGTGGAGCTCGACCCCATCAAAATCCTCGAATCTTACGTGAAGACCCTCGAAAATAATTTCAACGAACTCAACGACAACATCGCCAAACTTCGCCGTCAGATTGTAAAGATGAAAGACACCATCAAGCAAAACAACAAGGAAATCGAAAAATCCACGCGCATCATCGACGAGGCGCAGCGGCAGGGCAGAAGCGAGGTAGTGGCTGTGCATTACAACCAAATCGGACGTCTCCACAAGCTCAACGAAAAATACGCCCTTATGGTTGGACGTATGGACGACCTCAACAACGTGCTCATCAAGATGCACTCATACTCGTCGTTCAAGCTCAGCGACACCAAAAACGAAATCCGAATGAAGAAGCAGGAATTTGCGGCGATTTCGAGCGGATATTCGGCGATGGTCAATGCCAAAAACATTATGAACGGCAATTATCAGCAAAACGAAATGTACGACAGCGCGATAGAGTCGCTCACCAACGACCTCCACGTCAAGATAGCCGAGATGGACAATTTCATGCAGCTATCGCAGCCGCTTTTCGACGACCTCGACCTCCAAAACGAATCCTACAAACTCGAAGGCGCACAACTTTACGAAAGGATTATGACCGAGGGCAAGGCGTTCCTCGACAAAATCGACTACACAGACGCCGGCTCATACTTCTCATCAAATCAACCAATCAACAAATCAATTAATCAATAAATCAATAAATCAATGAAAAACAAACGTATGCCCATTTTGGTAAAAATGCTCATCTTCATTGCGGTCTTTGCCGTGATTGGGTACTTTTTTTATATGTATAAGGACATTTTGTTTGGAATGTAATTAAACCTTTTTGTGTTGCGTGTATCAAAAACAACAAACACATAACAAACAGGTTTATTACAACACAGCAAGACAAAATGGGAAAATTTTTATCGCTGACGATACTTATGCTCCTTACATTTGTAAACGCTTTCGCCAACGTTTTGGCGGGGTCTGTAACGGGCAAAATAGTGGACTCTCGCACCAATCAGCCAGTGGAATATGCCACTGTGGCTCTCTACAATCAGGCTAACAACTCGCTCGTTACCGGTACCATCACAGATGGGCAGGGCAAGTTTACCATCGAAGGCCTCAAAAACGGCACTTACATCTTGAAGGCTTCCTTCATTGGTTACGACCAATTGGAAATGAGGGACATCGTTGTGGACGGCGGTGTCAAGCAACTCGGCACCATCAAACTTTCTACCTCCGACGCCGAGATTGAGGAAGTGGAGGTAATAGCCAAGAAAAAAGACATCTCCTACCAACTCGACAAGAAGGTCATCAACCTCTCCACCGACATCAACGCCGACAATGGCAGCGCGGCAGACGCTTTGGAAGGCGTTCCGAGTGTTGATGTGGACATCGACGGCAATGTTTCGCTCCGTGGCAGCAGCAATTTCACAGTGCTTATCGACGGCAAGCCTACCGCTCTCGACGCTGCCGACGTATTGAAGCAGACTCCCGCCGCTATGATTGAAAATATAGAGATAATCACCAATCCATCAGCAAAATACGACCCCGAGGGCACTACCGGCATCATCAACCTTGTCACCAAGAAAAACGTGATACAGGGTCTCAACGGCGTTGTAAATGCCAACGTCGGCAGCCAAGGTCGTGTAGGCGGCGACTTCCTCCTCAACAAGCGTTCCGGCAAGGTCAATTTCTTTGTAGGCGGATATATCAATCAGCGCGGCAACAAATTCCACGGCGAATCCAACCGCATCACCAAAAATGTTTTTGAAAATGATGTTTACACCAATAAGTACGTCAATCAGACCAACGACAACAAAAACCGCAATCACGGCGGCGGTCTCAGGACTGGTTTGGATATTTATTTTGACGACAACAACCTCCTCAACTTCTCCATCGAGGGCGGTCTCTGGGGCGGCAAGAATACCGGCGACAATACTTACGACAACTGGACTCAACTCGTGGGCAGCGACGACATTTTCGACAAGGAGGATGTATTGTCGGAATCCGACGACAAAAACAATTCCAAGTATTTCAACACCAATTTTTCATACACCCACAATTTCCTTGGCAAGGGTCACAAGATAGTGACGGGCGGCTTCTTCTCGCACAACAACCGCGAGGCCGACAATAATTTCATTCAGACTGTTACGCAGACCAACCGCATCACGGGTCATAAGATAGACGACGACAAATCCACCAACCGTGGACGCTTCAACCTCGATTACACCAAGCCTTTGGACGACAAGGGCGGCAAGTTTGAGGCTGGTATGCAGGAGGATTACAACCGCGCCGTTACCGACTACGTGTTCAATGATTACGATCAGGAGTCAAACGCATACAATCGCAACGGCGAATT
>DGIK01000103.1 GCA_002393195.1 Bacteroidales bacterium UBA3824
TCGTCATCAAACTTATTGACACGCAGAATATAATACTCGGGGAAGATGCCGTGAACCTCATCTACTCCAAACTTCGACTTTTGTGCGGGCGTAAGTTTGAGTTCGTCCTCGTCGTTGAACATATTTTTGAAAACAGTCGTACCGTGATAGGCGTAGCCTTTGCCTTGTCCTAAACTGAAATACACGATGTTGACAGAATAAACTTTTGGTAACGCCGCGTAAGGTTCGCCCTTTTTCATATAGTCGGCAATGATCTTTGACGCTCCAAAAGCCATACGCTGAAAGAAATCCAACTCGTGGTCGTTCTGTACCTCGACGAGGATTTTTTCTTTTTTCTCATCCTCAACAAGCAAATCAACCCGGTTGAACTTTTGATCTTCGGTCTCCTGATTGCCTTCGCTTTCAAGGACTTGAGTTATCTTTATCTGACGGCCAAATAACACACTCAGGAAGCCATCCAACACGACAAAATTCCTCTTGTCGCGCAGAAGGCGTTTTATCATCCAGTCAAATCGTATATAATTTCCCATAGCGTAATTTTTTTGTGTTGGATTTCGTTTGCAAAGATAAATCATCTTTGCGGAAAAAACAAAAAAATTACCGCCAACCTCCTATCGGATAATAGGAAATTGACGGTAATTAATGAAAAAATTGACGGTAATGTTCGTTAAAAAACAAAAAACTACCTTACTGCGAACTCAAACTCCTGCAAATCCTTGTCCAACGAGGACGAGCCGTAGAGGATTTTGTAACGGCCGGGGAATACGGAGAGTTCGTCGATGAGCTCGTCATAATACTCGAATGATTCGCCGTTCAAGGTGATTGTGGCGGTCTTGGTCTCGCCGGGCTTCAATGAAAGTTTTGCAAAGCCTTGGAGCGACTTGATGGGCGCGTCCTTGTAGTCGAGGGCTTTTACATAAACCTGAACGATTTCCTCGCCTGCAACCTTGCCGGTATTCTTGACGGGAACGCTTACGGTAACTGTGCCGTTCTTGTCCATCGAGGATGCAGAAATTGAGCCTTTGCCGTACTCAAATGTCGTGTATGAAAGTCCGTAACCAAATGGATACAAGGCCTCGCCACGGAAATATTTGTAAGTACGGTTTTCCATAGAGTAATCAAGGAAGTCGGGCAGGTCGCTGTTTTTGCCGTAGAATGTAACGGGAAGTTTGCCCGAAGGATTGAAGTCGCCAAAGATGACGTCCGCCAACGCCTTTGCGCCGCCCTGACCGGGATACCACGCTTGGAGTATTGCGTTGCAATTGTCTTTGATGGCATCAAAAGCAATGCAAGAGCCTGAGCAATTGACATATACGATGGGCTTGCCGGTTTCAGACATTGCCTTAATCATACGGCGTTGAACGTTGGGGAGTTCGATGTCCGCCTTGTCGCCGCCTTCGCCTTCCATCTGCGCCGAAATGCCACCTATTATAATAATAGCGTCGGCATTCTTGACAGCCTCCTTGGTGTCAACGAAATCGGCGTATTTCCTTTCGCAAATGTCCGCACGGAGCATTGCAAAGGGGCCTGCACCGCGTTTGTATTCAATCTGAATCTTGCAGGGCTTGCCTTTCTCGACGTCAAATGTCTTGTACTCAGGAGCGCGGCGGAAAAATCCTCCACGTTGTGCGCCCGGCTTTGCGTCTTCGATTACCTTGCCATTGACGGTAAAAATGTAGCCATTGTCGGACATTATCGTATAACTCATCTTGCCGGTGAAAGTGGGGGTGTATTCGCCCGTAATCCTCACTGAAATCTTGTCGGTGGGGATGCCCTCGGCAAATCCGTATGCGCCGAATGTGTTGAAGTTCAAGGTGTTGTAATAACCCGTAACCTTGGGCGAGCCTGAAAGGTCGTTGTTGTCAAAAAACTCCACAAACACACCTTTATTATTATTGAAATCGCCGAGGTGGTAGGTGGTGTTGTACTCGTCGTTGAGTTCGCAACCCTTCACGTAGATGACGTTGGAATTGGGTACAGCCTTCCTGATGCCTTCGAGGAGCGAGTGCTTGTGGTTGTCGGTGGGAGTGCCGCCGTAATTGCCGTTGAGGAGTTCGGTGTCGTCGGCGTTGGGACCAACCACGAGGATGTTTTTGAGGTTTTTCTGCAAGGGGAGCACGCCGTTGTTTTTAAGCAACACCATCGACTCGCGGGCAGCCTGCGTTGCAAGTTCGTCAAACTTTTCGCAACTGATGACGTCTTCCTTGATGTTTGCCCACGGAAGCATCTCCGGCGGGTCAAACATTCCGAGTTCAAAGCGTCCCTTCAAGGTCTTGCGCAGGTGTCCGTCGAGGTCAGCCTCCGAGATGAGACCTTTTTTGAGGCCTTCGGTCAGGCACATAAACACCTTGCCACATTCGAGGTCTGTGCCGTTGAGAACAGCATCTACAGATGCGTCCAATGGGTTTTCGTGGGTCTCATGCTGACCTTTGGTGTAGAAATTGTTGATGGCGTCGCAGTCGGTGAGCACAATGGCGTCATATCCCCATTTGCGGCGCAGGATGTCCTGCAAAAGTCGGTCGCTGCCGCAGCATGGGATGCCCTCATAACGGTTGTAGGCGCACATCACCTCGCGCACGTTGCCTTCCTTGACGAGTTTTTTGAAGGCGGGGAGGTAGGTCTCCCAAAGGTCGCGCATCGAAACTCGCGCGTCGTATGTGTGACGGAGCGGTTCGGGGCCGCTGTGAACGGCGTAGTGCTTGGCGCAGGCGT
>DGIK01000172.1 GCA_002393195.1 Bacteroidales bacterium UBA3824
TGAATCCGTAACTTACAACGTTTTTTTGCGCGTCCTTCAAATTCTTGCAGCTCAAATTTTTTTGCATCATGTCTTGGTCGAGACCCGTCATTGCAATCGTGGTAAACATTCCCGCCAAAAACTGTTTGAAGAAAAATTGCTTGTGGTTGATGTCGTCAAAATACCAAATCCTCGACATCGGCGAATCCACCACAGCCGACACCATTCCCGAAAAATCCAATCCCAACTGTTTGCCGACGTACCAAATGCACAGCACCACAGCCAATATCAGCGAGAGGGTCTGCAACATATCTGTCCATACCAACGTCTTGACGCCGCCTCTGTAAGTGTAGAGCCACACTACGAGCATCGTAACAGCCACATTGAGCCAGAATGGTATGCCTAAGCCGTTGAATATTATCAACTGCAACACAATTGCCGTCAGGTACATCCTCACGCCGCAGCCCAAAAACTTGGAAATCAAGAAGAACGCCGCGCCCACCTTGTAGCTCCCGTTGCCAAATCGTTGGTCGAGGTACGTGTAGATGGAATTGAGATTGAGCCTGTAATACAATGGCAGCAATATGTATGCAATTGCAAAATATCCCGCCACAAAACCCAACGCCATCTGCAAATATCCGAAAGCCGAGGCGTTTACCATTCCAGGCACGGAGATGAACGTAACGCCAGATATTGACGTGCCAATCATTGCGATGGCCACCACGTACCACGGCGACTGCCTGCCGCCCGTGAAAAACTGTTTGGAATCCGCCTTTTTTTTGGTTGTTATATAACTAACTACCAACAGCATGGCGAAATATAATGCGATTATTGTAATTATTAATGCTGATGACATTTTTTTGGGGGTTTTGTTAATTTTTTTAAGTCTGCAAATTTACAAAAAAAGCAATTAAAAAAATCAAAAACAGTTTATTCGGAGAAAAAATATATATAATTTAGCGGTCGGAAAAAATAACATTAAATTTAATCCAATTACAAGTTATGAAACACTTAAATTTTGTATCAGCTGCAATGTTGGCACTTACGCTCGCATTTTCAGTGTCGGGCTGCAAGAGCGTCTTTGAAGACAGCGACTATGCCTACGACGGCAGCGCAAAGAGTTCTGAGGATGACGATTCGGGCGACGTCAAGGATGTGCCTGAGAATCCCGAAGATTACAATGTGGGCACCGACGAATCGTTGATTGCCTACGTCCATTGCAAAAACACTTCTTTTGAAGTAGAGGGCAACGCCTCCCTCGTGGACATCAAGACCTCCGGCGTGAAAATCGAACTCAAAAAGACCGGCACTTACTACATCGACGGTACTCTCGACGACGGTCAGATTCAGGTGGACGCCGACAGCACCGACATCGTGAAGGTGGTTTTCAATGGTGTAAGCCTCAATTGCTCCACCGAAGCGGCGTTCCGCGTCAAGGAGTGCAGCAAGACCATCGTAACTCTCGCCGACGGCACCACCAACACCATCTCCGACACCAAAAACAACACCGATTCCGCAGCCATTTACAGCAAGCGTTATTTGGCGTTCAGCGCGGGCGAAAAGGGTACTGGCTCTCTCAATATCACAGCCAACTGCGCCGACGGCATCTCCTGCACCAAGCAACTTTTCTTCAATAGTGGCAATTATAAGGTAACTACCGTTGACGACGGAATCCGTGGCAAACTCTGCCTTGTAATCCACGACGGCACTTTCACCGTTGACGTGAAGGGCGACGCCTTCAAATCCACAAGCGACAAGGAGGGCTACGGCTACACGTTGATAGACAAGGGCAATTTTGACATTACGTCCGGCGACGAGGGTTTCCAATCTGACGGCACGATTACCATCAACGGCGGCACATTCAACATCAAAAAATCCGAAAAATGCATCGCAGCCCTCGGCGATATCACTATCAACGGCGGCGATTTGACATTGACGCCCACTGTTACGGGCGGCGGCGAGAGCGGCACGGGACACGGTATCTGCATCAAGAAAAACGACGACGAAATCCGCACCGGCAATGTAACAATCAACGGCGGCAAAATCAACATCACCAACAGTTACGAAGGCATCCAAGGTGTCGTAATTACCGTAAATGACGGCGAAGTTTGGGTGAAATCGTCCGACGATTCCTTCAACGCCTCCAACGGCACCAATCAAATGGGTGGCGGCGGCGGTTGGGGTCCGCGTCCCGGACAGCAGACTACCACCACAACTACTACCGGCGCAACTCCCGCGCTCATTTTCAACGGCGGTTTCACATCAGTGCAGACCACGGGCGACGGCATCGATTCCAACGGCGAACTCAATATCACGGGCGGCGTAGTGCTTGTAAGTCAGAGCGGTGGCGGCAACGAACCCATCGACGCGGGCGACGGCTACACACCCAAAATCACCGGCGGCGTAGTAATTGCGGCAGGTTCGCAGGGAATGGCGAGTGCGCCAAGTACAACGCAGACGGCATTCTTCACCTCGGCGTCGGGCAGCGCAAATCAAATGTTTGCCGTTAATGGTTCTGACGGCAAAAACATCCTCGCGTGGAAGATACCGCAGGCTTACCAAGTAATCACCGTATCAACATCCAAGATGACCACCGGCAATTATTCCATCATCACCAACGCCACCGTGAAGGGCGACGAATATGTGAGCGGTTCGGGATTCTATTACCCGGCAACATCCGCCACCGGCACTGCCACAACCATCTCCACCACCAACGGACAATGCACATCTACCGTGAGCGGCGGCGGTATGGGACCAGGCGGCGGTATGCGTTGGTAATGGCATCGACGGTCTGTTGAAAAAAAATACAAATAAATTGAAAAAATTGCCGTTTTTATTTTAAACCTTTTATAAATAACGGGGTCTTACTCCCTAAACGGCAATTTTTTCCCTTATTATTTATCCTGAAAAAATAAATAACAATGGACAAAGGCATATTGTACGAGTTTAAGGGCATAGGTCTCGGCGATATTGGCAAGGCCAATTTTATGAACCGCATCGATACCAAATTCCCGCTGAGAACAGACGTGCTTTTCGAGAAAATCTTGCCGTATATCGTTGACGACTACTACATTGTAGAAATCAACGGGTTGAGATATATGGAGTATGAAACCGTGTATTTCGACACGCCGGACGATAAGTTTTTCACCGCCCACCAAAACGGCAAGAAAGACCGCTACAAGGTGCGCAAGCGAACTTACGTGGACACCGGCAACAGGTTCCTTGAAATAAAACACAAGAACAATAAGGGCAAGACCAAGAAAAAGCGCATCGAAATCACCACGAGTCTCAGCGAAATCGTCCCGGAGGAGTACGATTTTGTGGCGGAGCATCTGCCGGAGGGCATCAGCCCCGCATCGCTCAAAGCCGTCATCCAAAACCACTTCCACCGCATCACGCTGGTGCGCAAGGATATGGGCGAGCGTTGCACGATAGACTGCGAATTGGGTTTCCGCACCCCCGACGACGCCAATACAGAGACCGAAGGTTTCTCGATGGTGGAACTCAAACACGAGGCGGGCGCGCCCAAGTCGCCGCTCCAAAAGGTGTTGGCTCGCAACGGCGTCAAGCAGGCTTCGTTTAGCAAATATTGCATCGGACGGGTGCTCGCTTTGCAGCCGGTGAAGTACAATCTCTTCAAGGAGCGCATCCGCACCATCCAAAAACGACTCGACGGCTGTTTTATGCCGGAGGAGTTACGCAACAGAATTTTCAACAATTAAATAACTCATCAATCATAAAATGGAATTATTGGATATTTTGCAAGAGACGACGTCCGTTACATCTTTGGAGGATGTCAAGATTTTCAATCTGAGTCTCATCGACTTTTGGGATTTCGGTAAATTGCTTTTCAGGCTTGTATTCACTGTGGGAGTGTTGTATTTGCTCATCAGGTGCATCTACGACAAGGGTTCGACGGGCAGGCACGAATTTATCTTCACGTATTTCGCGCTTGGAGTTTCGATATTCCTCTTGTGCTTCCTCTTGGAGGACGTGAAGTTGGAACTCGGATTCGCACTCGGTTTGTTTGCGGTGTTTGGCATCCTGAAATACCGTACCGACCCAATTCCAATCCGTGAGATGACCTACCTTTTCGTTGTAATCGGCATTGCGGTAGTCAACGCATTGGCAAACAAGAAGGTAAGTTTTGCGGAACTCTTTCTCACTAACGGTGCTATCTTGCTGTGCGTATGGATGTTGGAGAATTGGCTCTTCAAAAACGAGGGTCATATCGACATCATCTATGAGCGCATTGAGAAAATCCGCACCGAAGACCGCCCCGCACTCATCGAGGACGTGGAGAAGCGCACCGGATTGAAGGTGAAGCGCGTAGATTTTACCCGCATCGACTTCCTCAAAGACGTTGCCTACCTCCGCGTGTATTACGTGAAGGAAAAGCGCGACGAGAATACCATCGAATCCAAATCCACCGAATCAAATACCGAGGCGAAGGAGGCCGACAAAAAATGAAAACTCTCACAATGTCAGTCTTGGCGGTATTGATGATGGCAATAATTGCCGCAAGCCCCGCCGCCGCGCAGACCGAATCGCGCTCACACATCTACATCGGAGCCGGTTTGGAAAAGGAGTTCAGCAAAAAACTCTCCGCCGAACTCGACTTGCAAGGACGTTTTGGACTTACAAAGAAGTACCAGGACTTCCTCATCACTCCAAAAATCGAATACAGCCCCATCAAATTCGTCTCTATCGGTGCGGAATACCGTGCAACCCTCGACCACGAAGACGGCGAGAGCAGCGAATGGACGGGACGTTTTGGATCGTGGCTCAAAGCCAAATGGTCGCCCTCTATCCTCAAACTCGAAGCCCGTTTGAAGTATTGCAACTACACCGAGGACACCGAAGACCGCGACGGCAACCTCGACAACAAGCAGTACCTGCGCACCAAATTCCTCGTGGGGGTCAAGTTGAAGGACATCAAACTAACGCCGTACATCAGTTACGAGTGGTTTTATGAACTCAACCGAAATCTCGTGGACAAGGATCGACTGATAATCGGTGTCAAGAAAAAACTCAACAAGCGCAATTCGTTGTCATTTGAGTATATGTTTGAGGAGAAGTTCAATAGGGGAAAGACCAAAAAGAACATCAACAACAATATTTTTTCGTTGTCGTACCAATACACTTTCCCTTACAAACCCAAGGAGTCTGAATGATGCGTGCATAACTAACACATCATACAAACAATCATAACATCAATGCAACTATGAAATGTATCGCTATCGACAACGATGCAAAGGCACTCGCCAACATCTGCGCCTTCATCGAGAAAAGTCCTACCTTGCAGTTGGTAGCCAAGTTTGACGACGCCCAAAAGGCTCAGTCGTACTTGACGAGCGACAAGAGCGAGGCAGAATTGGCTTTCGTGGAGTCAGATTTGCCCGGCATCAGCGGCATCGACCTCGTAAAATCGCTTACCGAGCCGCCGCTTACGGTATTTGTTTCCAACAAAATCGACCACGCTTACGACGCCATCAAATATGGCGCGGTGGATTTTCTGCGCAAGCCATTGGCTTTCGACGACTTCCAAAACACCGTCAAACGCGCCGAAAAGGCTTACGAAAACCGCCGCAATGAAATCTTGCAACAGACGCGCTCGTCCAAATTCGAGGGCAACGGCAAGTTTATCTTCATCAAGAGCGAGTACAAGGTGGTCCGCATCAATCTCGACGACATCAAGTATGTGGAGTCGATGCGTGAGTACGTGAGGTTCCATGTCAACGACGGTCGCCCGATTATGAGCCTCCTGACAATCAAGGCAGTGGAAAACTACCTGCCCAAGGAGAAGTTTATGCGCGTGCACCGCTCCTACATCGTCAACCTCGACAAGATAGACGTTATCGAGCGCACCCGCATCGTCTTCGACAACGATACATTCATCCCCATCAGCGAACAGTACAAAGACCGCTTCCAAGCATATTTGGACAAGAATTTCGCCCAATAATTACGAGGCGAGGTACACACGTAATGATTTAGGTAGATGATTATATCCGCTTAATAGAATAAGGCGAGGGTTCATGCCCCCGCCTTTTAATATGTCGTCATTTCAGGTATAATTCGTGGAATCAATTACTTCCTTCCCATCTTAAACAAAAACTCTTTCTCTTCTTTTGTCAGCGACTGATAGCCGGATTGTGAGATTTTGTCGAGAATTTCGTCCATACGTTTTTGATTTTCGGCTTTCATACGGTTGAAGTCTGAATCTGACATTTCGCGGGTGTTTTCGTTATAGACCACGCGCATTTTTTGTTTTCTGCCGCCGGATTGCGACGTGGAGGGCATTAGGGTTACTATCTTGTCTATCAAGTTATTGAGCCATTTTGTGAGGTCTTTGCCTTGATTGTATTGCCAAGCGAAAATTGCGCCGAATATCGCGCCGCCCAAGTGTGCGATGTGTCCGCCGGAATTGCTGCCCGTGATTTGAAACAGGTCAAATACCACGTACAGGATGCCGAGCCATTTGAGAGTAAGCGGTATGATGCCAAAAATTCTGATTTCCATATTTGGGCGCATCACGCATATTGCAATTACAATGGCTGTTACAGCCGCCGACGCTCCTACACAGGTAGCACCTTGCACTGCAGTGCTAAATACAGGAAACACGTTGTAACTCAATACAAACAGCAACGCTCCGCTCAGTCCGCCGAGTATGTAGGTAGCCAAGAGTTGCTTGTTGTTGAACACCATCAAAAAAATCTGTCCCATAAAATACAGCCAAAGCATGTTGGCGAGTATGTGCCAAAAGTCGAAGTGCACGAACATGTAAGTAATTGGTGTCCAAATCTTCCACAAAAGATTGTACAGCGAGGCTGGCAGCGCAAGATACATATTGCCATAGAATTCGGCAAGATCCGGCGCACCAAACAGAAACGTGAATATCCCCGCGATACTTATCAGCAAATATACCGCTATATTGATTCCCAACAGTTTGTTGAGCATTGACGCTTTGAAAAAACTTTTTATATCCATTTCGTTATTTCATAATTCAAAATTTGTAATTCATAATTGCCAACCGTCCAGCGGCAATATTATTGATTTGCAAATTTACAAACTCTTTCCCAAAACGCCAAATTTTTTGAAATATGTGTGCTTTTGTTCAAAAATGTGCCTTTTTTAGTGAGATTTTTGAGCAAAAGCCCACAACTTTTGATTTTTTTGATTATCTTTGCCTCCAAAACATCAATGGTATGGGTAGAGAAAAATTAATAGGTAGAGAACGTGAAATCGCGGAACTCCAACGTAGTTTTGAGTCGGAGCGGTCGGAGTTTGTAATCGTGTATGGTCGCCGCCGTGTGGGCAAGACTTTTCTCGTTGACAATTTCTTCGACAATGTGTACGACTTTTCATACGTGGGCGGTCATCGGATGTCTAAGCCTAAGCAACTCCGTTATTTTGCCAAGGCGTTAAAAAAATATGCCCGTATGAGCCTCCAACCAAAATTTTCTGATTGGGACGATGCCTTCGAGGCGTTGGAGGAGTATTTGGAATCGTTACCACAGGACAAACGGAAGGTGATTTTCATCGACGAAATGCCGTGGATAGATACGCCGCAGTCGGAATTTGTGGACGCTCTCGAAATGTTTTGGAATGGATGGGCAGCGCGTCGCCGCGACATTATGTTTGTGGCGAGTGGGTCTTCTACATCGTGGATGGTGGACAAGTTGGTGGAAAACCAAGGTGGACTGCACGGACGCATCACCAAC
Source organism: Bacteroidales bacterium UBA3824 (assembly GCA_002393195.1). Taxonomy (GTDB): domain Bacteria; phylum Bacteroidota; class Bacteroidia; order Bacteroidales; family UBA3824; genus UBA3824. The sequence continues at coordinate 7,701 of DGIK01000172.1, forward strand.
AATATTTATGTCCGTCCGTTTTCGCTGCGGGAGGTGGAGCAATATATGCAGAGCCGTGGCGCACAGTGGGATCGTTATCAACTACTCCAAACATATATGGTAATCGGCGGAATACCGTTTTATTATAGCCTCTTGAATGTAAAGGAGAGCCTTGTGCAGAATATCGATAGATTGTTTTTCCGCGCAAACGGCGAATTGCGGAACGAATTTGAGGAACTTTTTAGCGCGTTGTTTGCTAATACCGACAATTACACCAATGTAGTTAGGGCGTTGAACAATGTGCGCCAAGGGATGACGCGGGACGAAATCGCAAAGGCTACGGACATCGACGCATCAATCCTTACAAAAATTTTGAAAAATCTCGAACGATGCGATTTTGTAATCCGCTATTCACAATTTGGCAACAAGACCAAGGGCGACATTTATCGGTTGTCCGATTTTTATACGCTGTTTTATTATCGTTTTGTGGGCGGTTTCAATAGTCAGGACGAAGAATGGTGGAGCCACAATTATGCGTCGCGCTCGGTGGAGGCGTGGCAGGGATTGTCGTTTGAATTGCTGTGCCTTGCTCATTTGAAGCAAATCAAACAGAAGTTGGGCATTTCGGGGATTCCTACCTCCGCGTCGTCGTGGCGGTATGTGCCCACAAAACGAAATCTGTCCTCCGACCAAAACCTGAAAGGCACTCAGATAGACCTTTTGATAGACCGTGGCGACCGTGTGATTAACATCTGCGAAATGAAATTTTCTGTCAACAAATACCGCATCACCGCCGACTACGAGACCACGCTTCGCAACCGTATGGAAGTATTCAAGGAGCGCACCAAAACCACCAAACCGATTGTCTGCACTTTCGTAACTACGCACGGTGTAATCGATGGTCAGTACAAGAGCATCGTCAACAGTGAAGTAACGATGGACGACCTATTTTTATAAAATATGTGGGCTTTTGTTCAAAAATGTGCCTTTTTTAGTGAGATTTTTGAGCAAAAGCCCACAACTTTTGATTTTGTATGCAAAAAATTATATAATAATTTGGAGCATATATTTATTTCTTTTTACCTTTGCCCAAAACAAACGCTTAAAAGTAATTGCTATGAAAATTCCAGCAAATAAAGCGCACTCCATAAAGCCATATTGGGATGTAGAGGAAGATGCAGACGAGATGCAGCCTACGCTCAAACCATATACGATGGATGAAATCAACGCGATGATAGATCAGGCGGAACGCGAAATGGCGGCAGGTCTTGGTCAGGACAGCGAAGAGATGTTTCGTGAACTTGAGGCTATGTGGGTTTAACTATATGAGCTCGTATGATTCACCATCATGTAATTTAAGAACATTCCATTTGTTTCCGAAAAGTGCAGCAAAAGTATTTGGATTATCTGTATGAAGAGGTATTATAGTATTGGGTTGAAGTATTTCAAAAATTTGTTCCAAATTCTCCATATCAATGTGTCCGCTGGTGTGTAGGTACACGTATTTATCACCCAATGAATTAGCGAGATTTCCATTGTAAGCTGCATTACGCTTGTCCATGTATCCTTTCCACATCGACAAATATTTAACCTTTTCTCCTGGCAATTTTTTTAATAGGCGGTCAAAGCGACTGTTGGCGCGGGCTATCAACACATAACCTTTTTGCGACAATTTTGCCTTGAAGCTGTCGCTGACCATAAATTCCGCACCGTCGCGTCGCAGGGGTATAGGCGGATAATCTTTATCATATTGGTAAAGTTTCGATTTACCCCATAGAGAATCGGACTCCACAATGATATCCATTATTTTTTTCTGGTATGCGTCAACAAAGAATGGTATTCCAGCTGTCAATGCCGCATGATAAAAGGAAAACAAACGGTCGATGTTGGTAGATGACATGTATACTATGTGTCCGGATTTCTTTTTGAGGTGTTGCTCAAATTCTTGTTGCAGGTCTCTTTCGCTGACGGATGCCGCGTCAGGACGAGAAATATTGGTTCCTTCGCAAACCAAATAGTCAACTTTGCCAACATATTTGGACAATACCTCATCCATTTTTCCACTTCTAAAACCGTGAGTGCGGAAATCTCCTGTATGGAAAACCGTCACGTTATTTATTTCTATTTTGAAAGCGTATGCGTCAAAGGCGGAATGATCCACTGTTATGGGTGTTATTCGAAACGAGCCAAATGAGAATGTAATTCCTGGTTTAAAGCTGTATGCACTTTTCAGCCGCTCTATCATACCATTCTGTTCTTCATCTATATATGAGAGGGTTTCGGATAAGATACGCTGGATTTCTTTCGCAAGTTCACCTATAAATATAGGCAATTCTTGCGACAATTCTTTGATGCATCCGATATGGTCGCCATGATAGTGTGTGATGAGCAATGCACTTTTCGACAAGTCTCCCGTTGTCAGTCCTTCAATATTTGACAACGTAGATTGCTTGCAGCCTGGCAGTTGCTCCCCGTAATCCACAAACAGCCGATAGCCATTGTGTTCATATTCTGTCACACAACCGCCTATTTGGTCTGTTCCTCTATGTATGGTTATCTTCATAATAGTTTGATTAACGTGCCATTGGCATCGCAGGTGTAAAGAGGAATATCTTTTCCTACGGCATCTCTTGCTATGCCAAATCTTCTTTGAACTTCAGTAGAAACATTGCCACCTACAACAACTGCGGGGTAAATCTTTCCTGATAATGCGGAAGGAATTACCCATTTAGGGCAGAGGATTCCCATTTTTACTTTTTGAGAAATCATGGAAATGACATTCTTGCTGAAATGTTCGGGATACCGTCTTGCATATTCTTTCGTCAAATCATCGTATTTGCTGGCTTGAAGAGGACTAAGATATACCTTTTTGTAATCGTCGTGACGCTTGACTTCGAGCAAAAGAATGTCTCCTTGTTTCGTAAGTCCAACGAGGTCACATTCTGTTCCTGGTTGTTTGATATCCTTGAAAAACGGATATTTTCCCGCGAGGAATGAGATGATTTTGTCGTAGTTGTTTTGTATGGGGGTGGTGATTTCTTCTTTTTTCTTGTCTGAGAGATACCCCAACACGAATTCCTTGTCAATGATTATGAAATCGTCGTCAGGACGGCAATGCAAGGAATATCGCCTTGAAATGAGGTTTTGGTAAAACCCTTCTTTCTTTTTCCCTTTGTCGTCCATGTAGTATCGGTTGAGGGTATGGTCGTCGTGTATCTTGAGCAACAGAGTTTCTAATCCTCGCAAGTCGGGGGCTTTGTAGAACTCTGGACATAGATTCATGTATTTGCTATCGGCAAAAATTTTGCCTTTTGGGTTGATGGTCATAATTCGACCCGTTCCGCGATATACGGAAAACCATGAGTTGCCTGTCTGAAAGTCCAATTCAGGATTGCTTTTGACAGCATCAATCAACCACTGATAATCTTGCAACACAAGGTCTTCAAGTGGTTGGATCATTGTTCTGTCGTAGTACATGTCAGGTGCCATATTTTTGTCATGTTAGGATAGAGTTTTCTTTCTTTTGTCAAATGTACTTAGAACTTTTGACAATTCAAAATGTTTTTTGTTTTTTTTACGATTACAAACTCTTTCCCAAAACGCCAACTTTTACTCATATCTTTGTCTATTCCCTCTACTCCATACCATCAACAGCACGAATCCCACCAACATTCCGCCCAAATGTGCGAAGTGTGCGATGTTGTCGCCGGAGAAGTCCTTGATGCCGAAGAAGAGTTCTGCAATGCCGTATAGTATCACGAAATATTTTGCGGGGATGCCTATCGGAATGAAGATTATTTGGAGTTTCAGGTTAGGGAACATCAATCCAAATGCCAACAACAATCCAAACACCGCGCCCGACGCGCCAACTACCGGCGTGTTGAAAAGCATTGCTTTCGCCTGCGGGATTTGTTGTTCAAAGGCTTCTATGATTTGTTCGTCGGTGTAGAATCCTGTGCGCCAACGGTCTGCGAGTTCCATAATGGCGGCATCCTTGAATACAGGCGTAGATGTGCCGAGCGCAACGAGCGAATCGGGCGTCGGATTTGCGAAGAAAGCGTCAACGGCGTCCAAAAACGGCATCAGTTGCAGGTGAGTAACGATTATATGAATAACGCCCGCGCCTACGCCCGTTACCAAATAATAAAACACAAACCGCTTTGTCCCCCATACGCTCTCTATCATGCTGCCAAACTGCACGAGCGCAAACATATTGAAGAATAAGTGCATAAAGCCCGCGTGGACAAACATGTAGGTTATGAACTGCAACGGCTTGAAATATTCGGACTTGATGTAATAGAGGCCGAGGTTTTTGTCGATATCAAAACCTGTACGCTCCGCCAAAAATCCTAATACGAATACCGCTATGTTGGCAAGGAGCAACGCTTTGGCTCCATTGGTAAGTTGTGGCATTTGATTGTGTGTTTTACAAATTGTTACAAAAAATAATCAATTGAACATCTTTTCCAAATCTTCGGGACGGAGGATGATGGTGGTTTTGCGTCCGTCGGGCGAAAATTCGGGTTGTTGCGTGGCGAGAAGGTCGTCCTTCAATGTCTGCATCTCTTCGTTGGAGAGCGACCTGCCGCCCATCACCGCCTCGCTCCGTGCCGCCGACCTTGCGAGGATGTCTTTCATCGATGACGAGATATTGCCGTGTTCGTCGCGGTAACTATCTATCACCTTGATTAATACGTCGATAGCCTTGTTTTGCTCCAAATACGGCGGTATGCCGCGCAGCGTTGCCGTGGCGGTGGGCGAGGGGAAGTCAATGTCGAATCCTACGCTCATAAGTTCGTCACGGATGTCGTATGCCATTGCGAGCGACGTGGCGTCGAGGTCGAGGGGTTGAGGATACAATAATTGCTGCGTGGCGTCCGCATTGGATGCTATCTGACGCAGATATTTTTCATAGAGGATGCGCAGGTGTGCGCGGTATTGGTCTATGAGCATCAGACCGTTGTCGTGGAGAGAGGCGATGTATTTGCTGCCAATCTGCATCAACGGACTTTGCACCGGGGTAGGGGAGGGGCTGTCGTCGTTGATGTTGGAATACAACAACTGCCAATTGTCTGCCCGTTTGCGTCCCGTGTTGATTGCCGAATCATATTGCGTGGTGCGACGTGCGCCGCCGTGTCCATAATTGCCATTGACGCCCAACGACTCAAAACTCTGCGGCTTTTCCGTGGAAATGAACGGATTGTAGTTGGGGTCGTAATCTATTTGCGGCTCGTCGGGTATCGGCTCGTCGGAGCGAAAATAAGGAATGTTGGCGGCCTCCTGGTTGTCGAAGTCGATGGAGGGCGTTACGTCGCTCTTGCTGAGAGTCTCCTTGATGCCCGCCTGCAATAGACGGAAAATGTCGGAGGCGTTCTCAAAGTTGATTTCTGTTTTGGCTGGGTGTACGTTGACATCTATCGTGTGCGGATCGACCTCCATATACAAAAAGTACGGCGGTATGCAGTCGGGCAATGTAAGTTTGTCGTAAGCCAAAGCCACCGCCTTATGAAAATACGAATTTTTCATGTAACGGTTGTTGACGAAGAAAAACTGTTTGTCGTTGCGGCGTTTGGACGACGACGGCTTGCCGGTGAATCCGGTGATTTTCACGATGGACGTGTCTATCTCCACCGGAATTAGTTCAGAATTGAGGCTCTTGCCAAATACGCCGATGATGCGTTGTTTTAGGCTGCCTTTCGGGAGGATGTAGATGGCGTTTTCGTTATGATAAAGCGAAAACTCTATCATCGGGTGCGTCAATACAATCCTCTGAAACTCAGTGATTATATGTTGGAGTTCTGTGCTGTTGGATTTGAGGAATTTGCGACGCGCCGGCACGTTGAAGAATAGCGACTTTATCGCAAAATTTGTCCCTTGCGGGGTGTTGACGGGAGTTTGGCTGATGAATTTTGAGCCGTTGATGATTACATCTGTGCCAATGGCGTCGTCGGCGCGGCGGGTTTTCAATTCCACTTCTGCAACGGCTGCAATGGACGCCAACGCCTCGCCCCGAAAGCCTTTTGTATATATGCAAAACAAGTCTTCCGCCTTGGTGAGTTTGCTCGTGGCGTGCCGCTCAAAACTCATCCTCGCGTCCGTTACGCTCATGCCGCAGCCGTTGTCGATTACTTGTATCAACGTGCGCCCCGCGTCCTTGATGTTGACGGTGATTTTGGAAGCACCGGCATCCACGGAGTTTTCCACCAACTCTTTTAGCACCGAGGCGGGGCGTTGAATGACCTCGCCGGCTGCAATTTGGTTGGCAAGCGAATCGGGCATTAGTTTGATGACGTCGGACATTGGGCTTTTAGTTTTAGAATCCGAGTAGGCTTGCGAGATAATCTGATATTGGGCCGCTGTGCTTGATGCAGATGTAAATGAGTATCGCAACGGCTACATTCCTAAACGTGAGAAGGCCTTTTGCGCCTGCGCCAATCCTGCCTGTCTCCTCGTGCTTGCGGTCGAGGCGGCGGGTGAATGTGCCTTTCTTGATATAACGGGTGCGCTCGCCGTTGTCGTCGGCTTGCTCTCCATACATCTCGGCGCGGATTTCGGCGCGGCGTTGCTCGATGCGGTCTTTCACCTCGTCGTAAAACAACGGCAAGTATTCAAACTCGTGTATCTCTGTTTTCGGAAAAAATCTTATTCCCATTTGCTGTGTATTTATTTTTTTATTATCTTCGCAAAGGTAAAAATAATTATCGAATCCACGTAAAAAATAATGTTAAGTTTTGATAATAATCCGGGATTGTTGCAGTTTAATATACTACAACGGCATCCGGAAGTTTTGCATTTTGTAACTACAAGGCAGCGTCCCGACGGCACGGGCAATGATTTCAACATTGGATACAGCGGCGGCTCTCACGATGATTGCGTCAATAATAGGCTCGCACTCTGCAAGGCTGTCGGCTTGGGTCCTGAATGGTTTGTATTTCAGAATCAGGTACATGGCTGCAATGTCCATGTCGTCAGGAAGGGCGACGGAGCATCGGGTTTTTATGACAAGGAATCTGCCGTCAGGGACAATGATGTGCTTGTTACTGACGAGCCAAACGTTTGTCTCATAACGCGTTCCGCCGATTGTATTCCGGTGTTGTTGTATTCGCCCGATACCAAATCCTGCGCGGCGGTACATTCGGGCAGGGAGGGCACTTACCTTGGCGCGGCTGTTGAGGGTGCAAAGGCGTTGAAGGTCAATTTTGGTGCTGATTATGCCAAAATGATAGCCTGCATTGGTCCTGGCATCTGCAAGGATTGTTATGAGGTGGATAGCAATTGCGCCGCCAAGTTTATGGATGGCAACCGTTTCCCGTCCGATACTTATACCGTCAAGGGCAAAAAAGTATATCTCGACCTGAAACGGATGATATTTTATGATTTGTTAACACTGGGAATTGTTGCAAACAACATCGAAATTAGTGATATTTGCACCAAATGTGCCAACGACAGATTTTTCTCGGCTCGTGCGGGCGACAAGCAACGTTTTTGCGCCGGGATTTGTGTATTTGGTTAATGATTAATGATAAAAAAATAATACGAAATGTCAACAGAAAAGAATGATAAGGAGGCGGCTAAGAAGCACAGCCGCAGAAAAAAGATAATCATCGCCGCGTCGATTTTGGCGGTGTTGGGGGTGATGTTTTTCTTCATCAGGACGGGCGACAACGCCGACAATTTGCAGACTTCGCTCGGCAGGAATGGTCGTCGCCATCATAGGCAAAAGACGGCGCGTGAATACGAGGTCAAGTTTATCGATTCGCTCGATGTCAAGAATGTGCGGGTGCATAGTGCCGGTGGCAATAGACATTGGGCGGGTGGCGGTGCGCCTAATCCCAACACGGAGGCGTCCAATGAACATCCCGCCGTAAGCGGTCGCCTCAATGCCGCGTACAGGCTTGGAATGGCTTTTGCATCGTTGTCGGATGATGCCGAGGCTCAGCGTGAAAAGTTGTTGGGGATGGTTGTACCGTCAATTGGCAAAAAGGCGGACACTACCTCGGTGGAGCATTTTTTCTATGACTGCGTGGCTCAGGCGGAGAACGACGACGAGCGCGGATTGGCGGCGTTGATGATGTCGGGATATTATTTCGGCAGCCTCTGCACCGTGCTTGAATACATCGACAGCGAGACCCAACTCCCTGACGAAAAGACACTTGCAGCCGGCATCAAAAAAATGGACAATCTAAAAGAATACCTCAACGAGGCTCTCACGGCTGAGAAAGAGGTGAAGACCACAATGGCTATCCAACGTCTCGAAGCCGCCGCCGATTCGGTTAAAAACGCCTATTATAAATGTCAGGCGGATTACGACGAAGAGGGCAATAAGTACGATGCCCTTTTGTCAACCATCAGGGGCATCGAGGACGTTTTGAAATAACATAATTTTTGACGACGAATTAATTTGGTTTCATTCGTTGGCGGTAGAGACGCGATTAATCGCGTCTCTACGTCAATATCCACGGCGTAATTCGTTGTTGAAAAAATAAAACATAAACGCTTATGGCAGAAGATATTAAAAAAATTAGCAAATTGGAGCGTTACAACCGCAGGACGCTCACAAGGATTTTGAGCGAATTGTTCAAAAATAATCCTATGCACGACTATTCGCACGATGAAATCATCGAGACTTTGGAAATCCGTGACGACGCTTCAAAGCAAATCCTCGACATCGTGCTCGACGAATTGCAAAACACTCATCGTATCGCCAAAAACAGCAACGGCGATTATCACGCGGTAGTCAATACGGGTGTCATCATCGGCACTATCGACCTGAGCAAGAAGGGTTTGGCGTTTGTGACGCCCGACGACAGCGACATCGAGATAGCCATCTCCAACGAAAATCTCCACAACGCCCTTCACGGCGACAAGGTGGAGGTAGCTCTCTTTGCCCACACCCAAAACGGCTCTCAGGAGGGCGAGGTAATTCGCATTGTCAAGCGCGCCCGCACCACTTTCGTAGGCACTATCGAAAAGAGCAAAAATTTCTCTTTCCTCGTCCCAAACCACAAGACGATGCCCTACGACATTTTTATCCCGATTAGCAAACTGATGAAGGCTCAGCCCGGCGACAAGGCTGTTGCCCGCATCACCGAATGGCCCGAAGGCGCAAAGAATCCCATCGGCGAAATCATCGAGGTGCTCGGCTCCACTGGCGACCACGAGACCGAGATGCACGCCATCCTCGCCGAATACAATCTGCCTTACACTTTCCCGAAAGAAGTTGAGGACGAGGCTAATAAACTCGAAGCCGGCATCACCGACGAGGAGGTTGCCACGCGCCGCGATATGAGGGATGTTACCACATTCACCATCGACCCCGCCGACGCCAAGGACTTCGACGATGCAATTTCCATCAAAAAACTCGACAACGGCAATTACCAAATCGGTGTTCACATTGCCGATGTTTCGCATTACATAGAGGAAGGTTCGCGGCTCGATGAGGAGGCGTTAGCGCGTGGCACGAGTGTTTATCTCGTGGATAGGGTAGTCCCAATGTTGCCCGAGGCTCTTTGCAACGGCATCTGTTCGTTGCGTCAAGACGAGGACAAATTGACATTCTCCGCCGTCTTTGAACTCGACGAAAACGCCCAAATCGTCAACGAATGGTTTGGCAAGACCGTCATCCGTAGCAACCGCCGATTCTGTTATGAGGAGGCGCAGCAAGTGATTGAGGGCGGCGACGGCGACCTCAAGGAAGAAATCCTCAAATGTTGGGATCTCGCCAAGAAACTCCGCGACGAGCGTTTCCGCAATGGTTCCATTTCGTTTGAGACCGCCGAAATCAAGTTTGATATTGACGAGAAGGGCAAGCCAATCCGTGTTTACTTCAAGGAATCTAAGGAGGCCAATTGGCTTGTGGAGGAATTTATGTTGCTCGCCAACAAGCGCGTCGCCACTTTCGTCGGCAAACAGAAAGACAAGAGCCATCCGCCAAAGACTTTCGTGTATCGTATCCACGACGAGCCAGACTTGGAAAAACTCAGTTCGTTCCAACGTTTCATCGGCAAATTTGGCTATTCCATCAATATGAACAACGAGGAACTCATCGCTCAGTCGTTGAACGAGGTTCTCTCCAAGGTGAAGGGCAAGGCTGAACAGGACACTATCTCGATGCTCGCGGTCAGGAGTATGGCAAAGGCGGTGTATTCCACCGACAATATCGGGCATTATGGTTTGGCGTTCCCGTATTACACGCATTTCACGTCACCAATTCGCCGCTATCCCGATTTGATGGTCCACAGGCTGTTGTTCAGTTATTTGAACGGCGGCAAGTCGGCAGACAAGTCGTATTACGAAAAACTTTGCAAGCATTGCAGCGAGCGTGAATACCTTGCAGTGCAGGCAGAACGCGCCTCCGACAAGTACAAGGAGGTAGAGTTTATGCGCGATCATCTCGGCGAAACTTTTGATGCCATCGTATCCGGCATCACCGAATGGGGCGTATATGCCGAACTCGAAGAAAACAAGATTGAGGGTATGATTCCGATGCGCGACCTCGACGACGATTTCTATATGTTTGACGAGCAAAACTATTGTCTTGTTGGTCATTACACCCACAAGAAGTACCAACTCGGCGACAAAATCCAGATAAAAATCGCCCGTGCCAACCTCGAACGCAAGCAACTCGATTTTGTGCTTGCCACGTCCGACAAGTACATCGAGACCGACCCCGACAAGGCTGACGCTATGAATGGCGGTCATCGTTCTGGCAGCACCAAAAAGCCCAAGAAACCGAAGGAACTCCGTGTGAAGTCCGGCAAATCAGGCGGCAAGAAGTCCGGCGGCAAAAAATCGGGCAAATCCAAGTCAAAGAAGCACCGCAGCAAAAAAGGCGGCGCACCCACCGAATAGTTTTTGGAATGCGGACGGCTCGTCCGCCCCACAAATAGTCCGCCCAAAATCAAAAACGATTTTCATCCAAATCTCGCCAAAAAAGTGAGATTTGGATGAAAATCGTTTTTTTTTCGTCCAAATGTGGTAAAAAATATGAGATTTGGACAAAAATCTCATATTTTCCGTCCAAATGTGGCAAAAAATATGAGATTTGGACGAAAAAGCTCTTTATTAATAATACGTGATTGTCCGCTGTTGGAGTTCGTAGCGGGTTTCTTGTTTTTCGTATGCGCCGAAGTCCTGTTTGTCGGAATCCCAATCGGCGGTTTCGGATTCGATGGTGGCAAAACGCTCCGTCCAATTGCCTTGTTCGTCGCGTTTGAGTATTTGGTAGGTGGTCTTCACCTTGTAACTCTGACCTTCGGCGGATGAGCGTTCGAGGGTTTGGGTAAGTTCGCAGTCGTCGTTGTATGTGTACTCATACTCAGCCTTGCTTTCAAGACCCTTGGCAACGTATTTTTGCACGAGGTTGTCGGCGTTGTATGTCCAAATGCCGGAGAGTTCCACGCCGGCGAAGTCCTCTATCGGCGATGACGCCTCGATGATTTTGTCGCCGTCGCGCTTCTTTACGCCGCTTACGTTGATTGCCATCTCGGTGATGTAGCCCTTGAAGTGTCCGTCGGCGTCGTATTCCAACGAGAAATAATCTTCGTATGGCTTATCAGATGGGTTGAGCGGCTTTTGGTCTGCGCCGCAATCGGTAATCATTGTCTTGAATGTCTTCACCTTGCCAAAAAGGTTGTGCATCCTCAAATCTTGCGTCAAGAATTGCTCAGTCTTTTTGGGCTTGGCGGCTTGTTGATTGTCAGGCTTGGCGGCTTGTTGCGTCTCGGTTCCCTGTGCGGCGGTCTGATTCTGATTTTGTTGCGACCCTCCGCCGCACGATGCCAATGTCGCAACGGCGATGAGCGTTATGTAAATGCTTGTCTTCATAGTGTTTGGATGTTGAGGGTTAGTATTCCGTTGCAAAGTTAATGATTTTTTTCATTTATTGTTTCTATTCAAACAAATCGGCAAGCGTTGCCTGATATTGAACTTCTTCGGAATAGGCGTTGGATTTGAGACCGTAAGATGTTATCCACGTGGGAATTAGCCCACAATTGGTACCGCTTTCGCGTTTGAAAGTGTCGATGCGGTTGCGCATATCGAGGTCGTCTTGTTTGGTGATGGAGTATTCTGTGTTAGAAAATTTGATTTCGCAGATGTTGATTAGTTCGTCGGCGCGTTCTATTATCATATCTATCTGTGCTCCGGGTGTGCCGATGCTTCGCCACGAATAATATTCAACAGCCACTCTGTTGAGCCCCAATGCTTTGCGTATTTGCGGGATATGACACAAACATAGCCGTTCAAATGCGAGTCCAAACCAATTGCTAATTTGCGTCGAGGTTGCCCTGTCTTGCCAAAAAGTTGAGTTGGTGGGCTTGTCGGCAAAGGTGAGGTGAAACAGCGTAAACAAGTCTGTAACCTGATAATATGCGTCGCGTTTTTTGATTTTGCCACGCGATTTGCCGTAAAAACAGCGTATTACGTCGCTATATTGTAGATTGTCAAGCATTTTAGACAAGTCGCCATTGCGAGTAAGTTCGGTTTCCTTAGAAATTTCTGTTTTTGAAAGTCCGCTTTTGGTTTTGGCGAGTTTCTCGATAATCTTGATGTATGGGGCGGGGTTTTTGAACAATGAATTGTAAAGTTGCTGATATTCACGCCTTAATTCGCCATTCTTAGAGAAATAAAGGCGGTCGATGTTGGCGGCAAGAGTTTCCGTATTGTCAAGAAGGCTAAGATAATAAGGTATGCCGCCAAAAATCATATATGCCTCGGCGATTGTTTTCCTGTTCCAATGAAACTTGTTGAATTTCAGATATTTTTCTGTTTCGCCGAGGGTGAATTGTCGCAAATATATTTCGCCGGTGGTTCGGTTGTGAAGTCCGCCGTGATTGTCTATGATGTTGCTGACAATCCACGATGTAGCCGAACCGCAGACTATCAGCAAAATATCTTTCCGCAGCACAACAAAACTGTTCCAAAAATATCCCAATGCTTTCACAAAATCCATTCGAGGAGTGTCGAAACACGGAATCTCATCGAGAAAGATGATTTTTTTGTTGGTATTGTCTTGTTTTTCAACAATTTCTGCCAACATATCGAAGGCGTCGTACCAAGATGTTGGCTTTGGTTTTTCGCAGCCGTATTTTTTCAGCGAGTTGTAAAAACTCGACATTTGGTCGTCCTTGTCGCCGTCAATGATTCCTGATGCAAAAAATGTGAGTTGATTTTCAAAAAAACTTGTGACCAAAAAAGTCTTGCCCACCCTGCGTCTGCCGTAGATGGTTATGAACTCGGATTTTTTTGATTTACAAAGTTTTTCGAGCCTTTTGATTTCGTCTTTTCTGCCGATAATGTCCTCTTTCATAGTGCTTTTGTTTTGCTGCAAAGTTAGAAAACATTATTCAATTTACCAAATTATAATCCGCTAAATCTGCATTTTTTTTGCAGATATAGCGGATTATAGCGTTATATTCCGCTATATCTGTATTTTTTTTGCAGATATAGCGGATTATAGATTTTCAATTCTCAATTTTCACGCCCATTACGCGGAAGCAATTTTCGCAGTCGCCCTCGATGAAGTCGAATTGTTTAGTGCCTTTGGGGAGCGGCTCGAAGGTGAGGTGGCAATGTCCAACTTCGCCAAATGGCACTTGTGTGAAGTTGTCAGTGCTGATGTTGCTTTTTGTCATCTTGCTGATGCACTTGCCGTTTGCAAAAAGTCCTGTTTCCTTGACCACTTTGTAGCCGCCATACATCGGGTATGTGCAGTCGAGTGCCACAGAATCTTTGTAAATCGCCACTTTGTCGATGAGAAGCATACTGTTGATGTCTGAATAGTCGGGATTTGTGATTATGGTCGCGCCATTCTCTGTCTTAAATTCAGGCGCAGCAAATCCGTCGTGTTCTTTCATCAATTTGATGATTTTGCCCATATCGACGCCTTCAAAAATGTCCTCGATTTTGCCGTCGGGATTCACAACATAGAATGTAGGTGTTGCAGAAATTTTGTTGATTGCAAAAAGACCGTATCTGCCGTCGCGGTCGTTGAAGAGCGTATGGAGAGGCTTTTCTTCCGCCACCATCTGCGCAAATTGACCTTCTGTGTCGGCGGTGATGGTGATGATTTCAAAATCCTTGCCGATGCCCCTCTCGTAAAAATACTTCACCGAAGCGTCAAACATCCTGCACGGGCCGCAGAAGTATGAACTGAAATCGAGCAACAGCCATTTGCCCTTGTAGTCGGCGAGGTGGTGCACTTTGCCGTTGATGTCGTAGAGGTCGTAGTCGTTGATTTGGTCGCCGACTGCGGGTGCTTTGGCGTAGAGTGCGAGATTGATAGCCTTGCCAATCTTGGAGTTTTTGTACTCGTCGGGCATCTTGTTGTAGAGGGCTTCCACATTGTTGTAATACTTGTAATCCTTGCCCTCGTAGTTGATGATGCCACTGTGTCTGCACAATTCTTCAAGCCAATACTCGTCCATTGGGAGCGTCTCCATCAGCGCGATTTGCTTCTCTTCTATTTGGTCGTAGATTTCGTCCTGCAAGTTGTAGAGTTTCATTTGCGATTCGCGGGAGGATACTGTGTCGGAGGAGAGTCGCAGTTCGTCAATTTGCTTATTCAAATCCTTGACCGCATCGTTCATCTTGTTGACGAAAGCCTGTTTCGGGTGCTTGCTGTCGATTGTCCAAGTGCTTGGATAGATGCCTTTGCCCGATACCTTCGTGGTGTAGCCATCCTCCACGAGGATTGTGCCTGTGTATGCAAGAGCCTGTCCTTTGTCGGTGATTTTTTGAAGGAAAATCGTGAACGACGTGTTGTCGGTGATGGAGTCGCATTTGATGGTGAACTTTCGGTCGGTGGTCTTGGACGAATCGGTGTAGATAGTCTGTCCGCCCCGACCTTCAACGCGGCTTACGTCAATCTTGCAATTCTCAGGGATGTCGGTGAGGTTTACCTCGAGTGCTGTCTCGCCCTTCTGTTGGCAAGATACCGCCGCTGAGATGATGAGTGCGGCAATGATGAATTTTAGTTTCATTTTTTAGTGATTAGTTTAGTTGTTAATACTTATTTAATTACTCTTTCTATTGGTTCAAAGAGGTGTTGATTGTTGCGGAGTTCGCTGACGCTTAGGTTGGGTATCACTTGACCTTCTGGGTCGGCTCCCCACATATCGAAATCCTCACTGTCGGGCTCAAGATAGGTGAATGTTGTTACGTTTGGCGGCAACGGTTCAAATACCATAACAAATGCAATGAAGTCGCCCGAATTGCCTTCTATCCAAAAAATGTTTCCTGTTGGAAGTCCTTGCAATTCTTTGAGTTTGTATTGATGTCCACGATTGTCCATAAGCATTGTGCCTTTGTTGAGACCATAATACTCTCGCATCCAATTCTGTTCGTGAGCCACGGCGATGTAGGTGGCTTCGGGTGTTCTCCAAAGAGCCATAGTGCCCTCGTTGACGGGCTTGATGAGGTGCGGATTATTATATACCGCCCATGTTTCATGTTTGTCTTTGTTGTAGTTGTTGTCGGCTTTTACAAGCGATGGATTTTTGATTTGCGGGGCGTTGTCGTAGGGGCGGTTGCCGTAGAACATCGGAGCGTTGAGAGGTATTTTTGTGCCGCGAAGCCTCCACGCCGGAACGCCGTATATGGCAACCTCTTTGGTATCGGGTGCGAGTTTCGGGAAGTAGATTTTGAAATCCAATGCCGTGCCTACGGGTGCTTTCACGCTGAAATGTTTGCGCCAAACATCGGGCGCGGTGCGTTTGGCACGGTACTGTACTCCCGTTGCCATGTCCACAATCGCAGTTTCTTCGCAGGCGAGCCAAAGGTTCAGAACTTCGTCGGCGGGCATCGTGAAGTAGCAATGCAGCACCGTCTCGTCGTTCTCCTCCGTCAGCATCCAATAGAGGAGCGCGTAGTCTTTGGGCATACCGTTGATTACGCCAGGGAAGATTTTGTCGAAGTCAGTGATGATGGGTGCTTGCACTTCGCATTTGTCCTTGATGTAGCCCATTTCAAGGTCATCCCAAATGCCAGTTGACTTCTTGGTCTTGGAGTTGTACTCGATGTCGCATTTTTGCGGGCAGCAATTGCTCTTTGCCAAAATCCTTACTGATTCCGAGCCGTCCATCTTTCCGTAGCCCACAAGGACTAATTCGTCGTTCTGCGCCTCCACGCTGAACACTGTCAGCATCAGGAGGCAGAATGTTATCAATTGTTTCATAATTAAGATGTTTATAATTGTGTTAGTGTGTTCATATTGCCGAATGTGATTTTTCGGGCGAAGTTTTTGTAACAGTCTGATTCGTCGGCGATTCCGGCGGGCGAGTGCGAACAGTACAGCATTATCTTGCTGTCGCCTACTTTTTCTGCCGTCCATAGGTAGCCGTCGCCGCTTGTCTCGTCGTCGATGCAGAAGAAAAACTTCTCCGCCGAATAGTTTAAGAAATAACCCTCTGTGTCGTCGGGGTAGTTGCTCGCGGCAAGTATCAGGCGACCAAAGAGATTGAGGTCGTCGTTGTCCTCAAAAATGTACACCCACTCGTCGGTTTCGCAGTCAAAATCCTTCTTTTCCACGCCTTGCATCTTCGCCAACGTTGCTATCAGTTCGTCCATCTTTGCGGGCGACGCGCTGGGCTTGCGGTCGGCATTTTTGGGCGCAGAGGGTTCGGTTTTGGGCGTATGTTCACGTTTTTTCGGGGTGTTAACCACTATTTGCTGCGGTTGCTCCACCTCGGCAGCGATGTATGGAGTGCGTTTCGGTAAATACGTTTCCGATTCGGCAACTGATGCTATCGGCTGCGCGGCGTTTTCGTTGTTCATTATTATCAATGCCCCGATGCCTATCAGTAGCGCAATGCCTGCCGCCGCAGCCACGTAACGCCATAGTTTTATGTTTTTGGGCTTTTCGTCTTGTTCGATTTTGCCCAAAACATTTTCCAAAAAGTCGTCGGGGACTTCGGTCGGTTGCCTTTTCTGTTCCTTGCGGCGCAATGCCTCGCGGATGTCGTTGTTGTTGAAATCTTTTTCCATATTAATTTCTTTTCTTTGCCTATTAGACAACAGAGTTTCAAAAATATTACAGGTTTTGGGAAAAATTTTTGTTTTTTTTTGTTTCACAATGATAATTTGATAATTTTGCAACGGAGATTTGAGAATTTCGTAGCGAAGATTTGAGAATTTTGTGACGAAGATTTGAGAATTTCGTAGCGAAGATTTGAGAATTTCGTAACGGAGATTTGAGAATTTTGTAACGGAGATTTGAGAATTTTGTAACGGAGATTTGAGAATTTTGTAACGAAGATTTGAGAATGGAAACATTTAAAAGACAGCAATTTAAAGAGATATTAGACCGAGTGAATGAGCCTCGTGGGGTAATTCAAGTATTGTCAGGACCAAGGCAAGTTGGGAAAAAGTAGTTCCCCCGAAAAAGTCAGCCAAATTCGATGAAAAATCTCGAATTTGGCTGACTTTTTTTCGTTCCATTATGCCGTTATCATCCCTTGCAACTTCCGTCTGATTCTGTGAAGCCTTACGCGAAGGGTGTTTTCGTCGGTGTCCATAATGAAGGCGATTTCCTTGAAGGGCTTGTCGTCATAATAATATAAGTGTAGGAGCATCTGATCATCGGGCGGCAGGAGGTCGATGGCAGCTTCCAATTGTTCAATGCGCTCCTCGCTGCCTGTGGAAAAGTAGTCGTCGTTTGGGTCGTCGTCAGGGATGTCGGTGTCGTCGATGCTGACGAAAAAACTTTTGCGGCTTTTCAGGTGGTTGATGGTGGCGTTGTAGGCGATGCGGCACACCCACGTATGAAACGACGCCCGCCCCTCAAACTTCGTCAGATTGTTGAACGCCTTTATAAAGGTGTTTTGCGCCAAATCTTTGATGTCGTCTTGGTTGTCTGTCATCTTTGAAATGAAGCCGAAGACCTGCGGAGAATAACGCTTAACCAAAACAGCATAAGCCGCAGCGGCGGACTTGCGGTCGCCACTGCGGATGTATGCTGTTATCCTGTCGATGAGGCTTTGTTCGTCGATGTCAGTTGTGTGTTCCATATTGTAGAAATCGACAGCGAACTTACAAATTCTTTGTTAGATTGGTGTTATAGACGGTGTTTTTTAACATTTGTTTGCATACAAAATCCACAAAATTCTTACTTTTTCGGACATAATTTTTCAAAAACTTACATTTTTTCGGACTTATCCATCTTAAAAATTAACATTATTTAACTTCTGCCTCAAAATCTATGTCTCAATATAACGTATTGCCGATTTTGTTATATAAAAATATAATAATCTATCGCGAAAATTCGCTAAAAATATATTGTTTTGTAAAAATATTACAGAATAATTTGCAAAATTCATACAATGTTTGTATCTTTGTATTGTTAAAAGTTTTCAAGGAAACTTTTAACGACAGGTTTTTTGAATGATTAGATAGACAAGTGATAGATGCAACGTAAGGCAGGGGAGTCTGCCGGTTGCGACTCCGGCGGACAAAGTCGTCGGACAGGTTCTTGGAAATGCGGCATCAAGTGCCGGAAGATTGGCCCGCCGCATTTTCCATCTGCGAAGTCGAAATTGCTTACGCTTCGGCTCCGCAGATGCAACAATCTGAACATCCTTTTTTAATCCTTTCTTTTCCAAGGTCCCGGTGAGGCTCCGGCAGGAAGCCCGAGCCCCGGACCTTATTTTTTTTGCCCGTCTGTAAAATATTGATAATCAAACTAAAGAAAAAAACTTTCAAAAAAAGTGGTAAAAAGTGGTAGAAAGTGGTAGTGTATTCCAAAAATTGTTTGTAATTTTGGAGCAAATTAAAATTATTGGATATGTGCGTTTTTACTGGAGATTTTCAAATCAAACTTGACACAAAAGGACGTTTCCTTTTCCCGTCGGCCTTCGTTGAGCAGATGGGCAAGGATGCTTTGCGCACTTTTGTTGTCAAGAAGGACATCTTTGAAAAATGCCTTACAATATACACCAAGGAGAGTTGGCAGGAGAGGGTGGATGTAGTGAAGCGGAAGTTGAATCCCTTCAACCGTCAGCACAACATTTTCCTCCGCGAGTTTTACAAGGACACCGCCGAAGTAACGCTCGACGCCACCAACCGTTTTCTCGTCCCAAAGAGGTTGCTCACCGACACGGGATTGAAGGACGACATATTTATAATAGGTCTCGACGACAAGATTGAGGTCTGGGATGCCGAGACTTACAACGCCTCACGCCCGAGCGCG
This sequence comes from Bacteroidales bacterium UBA3824, assembly GCA_002393195.1. Taxonomy (GTDB): domain Bacteria; phylum Bacteroidota; class Bacteroidia; order Bacteroidales; family UBA3824; genus UBA3824. The sequence continues at coordinate 26,863 of DGIK01000172.1, forward strand.
GACGATTTCGCACAGATGGCGCAGGATTTTTTGGGCGACATTATTATTAACAATTAAAAAATCAGGTCAGCAAGATGGACGTTTTTTACCATAAGCCGGTGATGCTCGACGAATGTATCGAGGCATTGAATATAAAGCCGTCGGGAGTCTATGTGGACGTTACCTTTGGCGGCGGCGGTCATTCGCGTGCCATCTTGGAGCGTTTGGATGGCGACGGACGGTTGTATGTGTTCGATCAGGACGCCGATGCCATCGACAATGTGCCTGACGACGATAGAATCCATTTTTTCAGGAGCAATTTCAGGTACTTCGCGCAGTTTCTGCGGCTTGCCGGTTGCCCGAAGGTGGACGGCGTGTTGGCGGATCTCGGCGTGTCGAGCCATCATTTTGACGATGCGCAGAGGGGGTTTTCGTTCAGGTTTGATGTGCCGCTCGATATGAGGATGAACCAGCAGGCGGGCTTTTCGGCGCGGGAGTTGGTAAATACTTACAGCGCGGAGGATTTGAGCCGGATATTCCGCGACTACGGTGAGATAAAAAACGCCTGGCGGCTCGCGCAGGACATTGTGGCTTACCGTACCAACAAGCCTATCGTTACGGTCGGCGAGTTGATGGAGGCAGCCTCAAAGTGCATCCCCAAGTACAACGACAATAAGTACCTCGCCACGATGTTTCAGGCGATTAGGATAGAGGTCAACGACGAGATAAGCGTCCTGCAAGAGTTTCTGGCAAGCACACCGCGAGCGTTGAAGGCGGGCGGGCGGTTGGTGATAATGACCTACCATTCGCTCGAAGATCGCCCCACCAAAAACTATTTGAAGGCTGGCAACTTTGAGGGGCGCGAACACAAAGACCCCTACGGCAATGTCATCGCACCGTTCACGGCGGTCAACCGCAAGGTGATAACGCCCTCGGACGAGGAGCTTGAAGCAAACCCGCGCTCGCGCAGCGCAAAACTTAGGGTAGGGGAGCGCACTATTTTTGATTACGATTAGGGGAAAGACACGATACAAAGATTTGAATTTGGTTTTTGATTACACTTAAATACTCAAAAAGATGATGGACAGGGAATATACAGAAGACGTTGACACTATGACGGAGGAGACCGACGAGGCTCTCAACCCTGACTACGACCGTGTGTCGGGCAGCGGGGAGATGCCTTCATTGGAGGATTTTCTGGGTGTCAACCATGCGTCCGACGGTCTGGGGGCGTCGTCGGATCCGTTTGGAAATGTGATAGGCGATCCAATATATTCAGACGATTCTATGGGTGGATTCTCGTCGTCTGATGATGATGGCTTTGCCGGTTACGGTACTGAGACTGCCGCCGAGAGCAATGCCAATGCCGACACTGAAGAGGGAAATGCCGAATCAAGCTCCTTCAGCTTCAAGAAGTTGATGAATGGCAGCTTCATTCGTAATTGGCTTTCCGTCAATCGCCGTTTTGTGGCGGTGCTGTTTGTCTTGGCGATTCTGCACATTGCCAATAGGAATTGCGCAGAGTCTCTCATTCGTGAAGAAGTGAATCTCCAAAAAGAAGTCCATAATCTCAGGGCATCGTCTATTGATATTGCAGCAAAACTTATGTCCATCAGCAAAGTGTCGTCGGTGTCCAATCTTGTGGAAAAACGCAAGCTCAAAATCCGAAAGACCCAGGTGCCGCCGATGCAGTTTTTCATCGACAAGTTTGAACGCGCCGATTCTCTCATTAAAGACGAGCCCTCTTACAGTAAGGGCGAGTTGTACGACGATGATTATGTTTTATATTCAAGGTAATTAAATCTGCGAGGGACTATGGTTGACAAGGTAAAAAACGGAATCGTAAGGAAAGCCCACTTTATGTATGGCTTTGTCCTGCTGGCGATGGCTGTTGTGGTGATACGCGTTTTTCAGCTCAAAATGGTAGATGAGAAGGAATGGGAAGACAAGTCAGCGTCTATGAAAACAGAGGTAGAAGAGGGCGTAAGGGGCGACATCATATCTTCCGATGGCCGTCTGCTTGCGACGTCGGTGCCTTCATACGATTTGATATGGGATTTCAGGGTAAGTAATCTCAAGAGAAAAAATTTGTTTGAAAACAATGTTGATTCGCTTGCGGCGTGTATGAGTCAGTTGTTTGGCGACAGCTCCGCTCAGTCTTATGCCGCGATGTTTAGAAAGGCATTCAAGGAAGAAAAGTCGCATTTCGTTGTAAAGACCAAGCTTACTTATAGTCAAAAGGAGGAAGTACGCAAATTCCCGATATTTAAACTTGGACGCAATAAGAGTGGTCTCATTATCAACGAAATACGCAATCGAAAATATCCTCACAACGAACTTGCCAAAAGGTGCATCGGCTATATCAACGGAAGTACACGTGTGGGAATGGAATTGGCTTTCAATTCCAATCTCGCCGGCACAAGCGGAAAGATTCGCAAATATAAGGTGGCTGGTGGCGAATTGTACCCGCTTGGCACAGTGGACAACGACAAGGCTCCGCAGGACGGAAGCGATGTCATTGTAACTCTCGATGTAAGCATACAAGATGTTGCCGAAAGAAGTCTGATGAAATATTTGGACACCAGCAAGGCTCAGTGGGGTACGGCGATAGTGATGGAAGTGGCTACAGGCAAGATACGTGCAATGGCAAATCTCCAGTACGACGAAAAAAGTGGCAGATACTTGGAGCTGTTCAATCACGCCATTGGTTCCAAGGTGCCGCCGGGTTCTACATTCAAGTTGCCAACTATGATTGCAGTATTGGAGAAGACCGGCATGGATATCGACGATGTAATTGATATGCCGGGGCAATTTTATAAATTGCCGGGCAGTGGCACCAAGCCTATTGAGGACGAAAAACCGCATATCATGGTCGGTCCTACACCCATAAGGAAGATTTTTGAATTGTCGTCTAATGTGGGTGTGGCTACGCTTGCGAGGATGGCATATCCTACCGCCGAGGACGAGAAGGAATTTACCACGAGACTTGGCAAGATGAACCTTTGCAGCACTACGGGCATCGACATCGACGGCGAAATCGCACCCATTATGCGTGAAGCCGGGTCCAATTTGTGGTGGGCAGGCTCTTTGGAGAAGATGGCGATAGGCTACGAGACCGAGTATTCTCCGTTGCAGATACTTACATTGTACAATGCTGTCGCCAATGGCGGCAAGATGATGAGGCCGTATCTCAAAGAGTCGGTGCGAAAGCATGGAGTTACCACCGAGGTCGTAGAGCCAGTTGCAATCAATTGGTCGATATGCGACGAGGCAACATTGAAAAAAGTAACCGAGTTGTTGGTTGGCGTTGTGGAACGTGGCACTGCCAGTGGAATGAAAAACAAGTTTTTCCAGATAGCCGGCAAAACTGGTACGGCGCAGATATTTGAAGGCGACAAGTGTGTTGGACATAGTGCGTCGTTCGCGGGTTTCTTCCCTGCCGACCATCCAAAATATTCGTGCATCGTAGTCATCTATAAGCCCAAGGTAAAACGCTATATCTATGGTAGTGCGGCGGCTGTGCCGGTATTTGAAGAAATTGTGGATGCTCTGTGCGCACAGGACAGGGAACTCCATACCCAGAAGAATTTTGACCTTGCTTCATACGCCGATAGGAAGCAACTTCCCGTATCCAAATGCGGCGACAAGATGGTTTTAGACAGGTTGTTTTCCAACTTTAATGTCCCGGTCGTCAATGTGGAGCAGTCGCAGCAATACCATTTTGTAGATCCAGAAAACAAAGATGGTGTTGTGAATTTGGAACCTGTGCCCATAAAAAAATCCACTGTGCCCAATGTGGTGGGCATGGGATTGAGAGACGCGATGTTCTTGCTGCGAAAGCAAAACCTCAAGGTTACGGTCGTAGGGCGCGGCACTGTTAAAAAACAGTCGTTGGCACCATATACCAATATAAAAAGCGGCGACAAAATCACCATAGAACTCGCAATTAATTAATATTAAAAACATTACGGCAATGAAACTTTCAGAAATACTCAATAGAATCACCGTAAAGGAGAGTCATGGCAATCTTGATGTAGATATTGCCGACATCGCATCCGATTCGCGCAAAGTGTCGCAAGGTACTCTCTTTGTGGCTGTTAAGGGTACAAAGTTGGACGGACATACCTACATCCCGTCTGTTGTGGCGTCCGGTGCGACGGCTGTGGTGTGCGAGCAGTTGCCGTCGCAGTTGCCCGAAGGCGTGGTTTTCGTCAAGGTAGATGACACCGCCGACGCACTCGGCAAGATTGCATCGGCATTTTATGGTTATCCGTCCGAGCAACTCACATTGTCGGGCGTTACAGGCACCAATGGCAAGACAACGACGGCTACATTGCTGTACAAACTATTCCGTGGACTTGGCTACAAGGCGGGATTGCTCTCCACGGTAGTCAATTGCGTTGACGACGAGCAAGAGCCGGCGCAGCAGACCACGCCCGACCCAATCACCATCAACCGCCTGATGGCAAGGATGGTAGAGAAGGGCTGCGAGTATTGTTTTATGGAAGTTTCGTCGCACTCGATAGTGCAAAAACGTATTGCGGGCTTGAAGTTTAAGTTGGGCATTTTTTCCAACATCACCCTCGACCATTTGGATTACCACAAGACCTTCCAGGAATACATCAAGGCTAAGAAGTTGTTTTTCGACAATCTGCCGCAGGACGCATTTTCGCTCATCAACACCGATGATAAAAACGGCAAGGTGATGGTGCAAAACACCAAATCCACCGTCAAGACGTATGGCTTGACAGGTTTCAACGATTTCAACGCCAATATTTTGGAATGTGGATTTGAGGGTATGTCGCTCAATATCTGCGGCAAGGAGATGTGGACATTGTTGCCGGGCAGGTTCAACGCTTACAATGTATTGGCGGTGTATAGTTCGGCGGTGTTGCTTGGTCAGAAGCCCGAAGAGATTTTGCAGGTGTTGAGCGGGCTGCATCCTGTGGCAGGGCGTTTTGACATTGTGAATCTCGCTGGCAAGACAGCCATTGTCGATTATGCTCACACGCCCGATGCATTGGAAAACGTAATTTCCGCAATCAACAAAATCCGTTGCGATATGCAGCCCACGACACTCATTACTGTCTGTGGCTGTGGCGGCGACCGCGACAGGAGCAAGCGTCCATTGATGGCGCAGATAGCCGCCAAAAATTCCGACAAGGTGATACTCACGTCCGACAATCCCCGCACCGAAAATCCCGAAGCCATCCTCGACGAGATGATGGCGGGATTGAAGCCGGAGAATATGTCTAATGTTCTGCGTATCAGCGACCGACGCACAGCGATACAGACAGCCTGTATGATTGCTCAGAAGGGCGACATCATACTCATCGCTGGCAAGGGACACGAAAATTATCAGGACGTGATGGGTGTCAAGCACCACTTTGACGACAAGGAGATTGCCACCGAAATCTTGAAGATGCAGGCGGCGCAACAGGTTAATAACTAAACTTTTAAGACTTAGGAAAATAGAAGATGCTTTATTATTTGTTCCATTATTTGGAGGATTTCAATTTCCCCGGCGCGAGGTTGTTTGGCTACATCTCGTTTCGCTCCGCAGCGGCAGTAATATTGTCGCTGCTCATCACGATGGTTTTCGGCAAAAAACTCATTGAAGTTTTGCGCCGCCGTCAGATAGGTGAGAGCGTGAGGTCGTTGTATTTGGAGGGTCAAAACCAAAAAGCCGGTACGCCTACAATGGGCGGCATCATCATTATCGCTTCGATATTGGTGCCGGTGCTGTTGCTGTGCGATATTTTCAATATCTACGTGATGTTGTTGATATTCACCACGGTATGGCTGGGCGCGATAGGTTTTGCCGACGATTATATAAAGGTGTTCAAGAAAAACAAGGACGGACTCAGCAGCCGTGCCAAACTTTTGGGACAGATAACACTCGGCGTTGTTATCGGCATTGCAGTATATACGAGCGACGACATTGTAGTTCGCGAGAAGTTTCTGGTTGACGACGGTGCTGTGGAGCAGATAGCACAGTCAGATACTTACACGCTACCGGCTTCCAAGTCGCCGGATGTCAAGTCGCTGAAAACCACAGTGCCATTCTTGAAGCACAACGAGTTTGACTACTCTAAGATTGTGTGGTTTCTCGATATGGACAAGTACGGCTGGGTGGCTGGCATCATTTTTATAATTGTTGTAACGTTCATTATAACAGCGGTTTCCAATGGTGCAAACATCACCGACGGTCTCGACGGACTTGCGGCGGGTACATCGGCGGTGTCGGCTACTACGCTGTTGGTTTTTGCATACGTATCGGGCAATGTGGTGTTTTCGCAATACCTTAATATAATGTATATTCCTGGTATTGGAGAACTTGTGATTTTCACGTCCGCCTTCATCGGTGCAACTCTTGGTTTCCTGTGGTACAATTCATATCCCGCTCAGATTTTCATGGGCGACACCGGCAGCCTTACCATCGGCGGTATTATCGCTGTGCTGGCGATATTGGTGAGGAAAGAATTGTTGATTCCGATTTTCTGTGGAATCTTCTTGATGGAAAACCTCAGCGTGATATTGCAGGTATGGTATTTCAAACACACGTTGCGCAAATACGGCGAGGGACGGCACTTGTTTTATATGGCGCCGTTGCATCATCATTATCAGAAAAAAGGTCTTCCAGAGGCGAAGATTGTTACAAGGTTTTTGATTATAGCGTTGATACTTGCCGTAGTGTCGGTATTAACATTGAAAATCAGGTAGTTATAAACGAATAAAACAGCATAAAGGTCATGAGCAAGATAGTAGTTTTGGGAGCAGGAGAGAGCGGCGTAGGTGCTGCAATTTTGGCAAAGAAAAAAGGCTTTGAGGTTTTCGTGTCGGATTTTGGCACGATTAAGCCGCAGTATGTCAAGATGTTGGACGACAATGGCATCCAGTATGAGCAAGGTGGACACACGGAGTCAAAAATCCTTGATGCCAAGGAGGTCGTAAAGTCGCCCGGCATCAAAAACGACGCGCCGATTGTATTGAAACTCGTTGCCGCCAATATCCCCGTCATCTCGGAGATAGAATTTGCCGCCCGTTACACGGATGCGCAGTTTGTCTGCATCACCGGCAGCAACGGCAAGACCACCACTACCGAACTTACTTACAGCATTTTGAAGAAGGCAGGTCTCGACGTGGCTATGGCAGGCAACGTCGGCAACAGTCTTGCAATGCTTGTGGCTGGCGACCACGACTACAAATATTATGTGTTGGAACTTTCAAGTTTCCAGCTCGACAATATGTACGACTTCCGCGCTCATGTGGCTGTCATCACCAACATAACGCCCGACCATCTCGACCGTTATGACTTCAAGATGCAAAATTACACAGATTCCAAGATGCGCATCACGCGCAATCAGGGCAAGGACGATGTTTACATCTATTTTGCTGACGACCCGATACTTGCCGCCGAGGCTAAGAAGAGGAGTTTTGAACAGCAAGTGAAGACATTTTCGCTCGTTAAGAGACAAGATCCGGGCGCGTTTTTCCCGGAGGACGATGGTTATATCGAGATTTTGGACGGCTATCTGTGCAGCGCGTTGCCCTTCATCGGGATTCCTCTGCGCGGCAGGCACAACCGTTGCAACATAATGGCGGCAGTGCTTGCAGCAAGGGCTGTCGGCGTGCATTTTACTCGGATTGGAGATGCCGTAAGGGATTTTCAACCGCTCGAACACCGCGTGGAGCCGTGTGGCGAAGTCGATGGAGTTAAGTACGTCAACGATTCCAAAGGCACTAATGTGGATGCCGTGTGGTACGCCCTCGACACCGTTGGCGATGGCGTGGTGCTAATCCTCGGCGGCGTTGACAAGGGCAACGACTATTCACAGCTCTACGACCTCGTGGACAAGAAGGTGAAGGCGATAGTTGCCATGGGCGTTGACAATACGCCTATACACAAGGCATTTGACTGGCGCAAGAAGATTGTAGATGTACACAGCATGGCTGAGTGCATCGAGGCTTGTCGCTCACTTGCCACGGCTGGCGACACTGTATTGCTCTCCCCCGCGTGTGCAAGTTTCGATTTGTTCACGTGTTACGAGGACAGAGGCGAACAATTCAAGGAAGCTGTCAAGAAGTTGATGGCTAAGTAGTTGTAAAAAAACAAAAAGATGGAGGATTGAAGATGGAACGTTTCAAGAGTATGATTAGGGGCGACAAGACCATTTGGTTTTTTGTGATCCTGTTGGCGGGCGTGGGTATCGTGGAAGTATATAGTTGTACGTCTATGATTGCGTATAAGTTTCAAGACGGCGACACTTTCCATTATCCGCTGAGGCACATTGCCTACATTATTATGGGATTCATAATGATGTGCCTTTTTAGCTGGATACCATATAAGCGGTATGCCAAGATAGCCGACGGCTTTTTGTGGCTATGTGTAGGTCTGCTTGTGCTCACGCTTATCACTGGTACTGCCACCAACGACGCCAAACGTTGGTTTACAATACCGCTTATTGGATTGTCGTTTCAGACGAGTGATTTTGCCAAGCTCGCTCTTGTGATATATCTTTCCAAAATGCTTGCCCTCGCTCAGGTGGAGCCCGAAAACCGAAAGATATGTTTTGGAAAGAGTTTGGTGGCGATAATATTGGTGTGTGGATTTGTGTTTCCAGCCAATTTTTCCACAGCCTTGCTCATAGGCGTTTCGAGTCTCGGTATGCTTGTACTTGGCAATTTTCCGCGCAAGTGGATATGGGCGTTGGTAGGCTTGTCGATTCTGTTGGTCATCATGTTTGTGCTTGTGGTGAAGGGCTTCGGCTTGAGTTCGAGGTTCGACACTTGGATTTCCCGTATAGAGACATTCTTCTCTGGTGGCGGCTTCAATAGGGATTTCCAGTCGGAGCAGTCGCTTGTGGCGATAGGTCTTGGCGGCATCAATGGCGCGGGCATTGGCTCTGGTATTCAAAACAACTCGTTGCCGCATCCGTATTCTGATTTTATATTCGCTACCATAGCGCACGAGATAGGTGTGTGGGGCGTGTTGGGCGTGATTATTTGTTACATGGTGATTTTTTACAAGTGCGTGCAGATAGTCAAGAATGTGCCCACGCTCTTCCCGGCGTTGCTGGTGATGGGCTTCCTGATGAACATAATGTTGCAGACCTTGGTTAATATGCTTGTTGCCACTGGACTTATGCCTGTAACGGGGCAGCCGTTGCCATTCGTGAGTATGGGCGGCTCGTCGATAGTGAGCACGGGCATTGCCCTCGGTATCATACTCAATATATCTCGGTATGCCGATCAGCAAGAGACTGTCTCTGAGATAGAACAGGACGACAATGAGATGGAAGAGATTGTCGATTACCCGTTTATGGCTGGTTGATGGTATGCAACGTGATGTAGCATAGGACATAGTTGATGTAAAAAAAAGCAAAATACTATAATATGAAAGTGTTGATAGGAGGCGGCGGCACAGGCGGACACGTATTCCCCGCTATTGCGATAGCGCAGGCGTTGCGCCGTATCGATCCGCAGATAGATATATTGTTTGTGGGCGCCAAGGACAAGATAGAGATGGAGAAGGTGCCGGCGGCGGGGTTCAATATCATTGGGCTCCCGGCGGCTGGATTGCAGAGAAAAAAGTTTTTCAAGAATCTCTCGCTGCCTTTTAAGTTGCTTACGTGCATGATTAAGTCGCGTAAGATAATCAAGGACTTCAAGCCCGACATTGCCGTTGGCGTGGGCGGATATGCGAGCGGACCTATACTCCGTGCCGCTGCCAAACAGGGTGTGCCGATTGTGTTGCAGGAGCAAAATTCTCATGCCGGTGTTACCAATCAGATTTTGGCGAAGAAGGCGTCGAAGATTTTTACGGCATACGACGGCATGGAGAAGTATTTTGACAAGAGCAAAATCTTCTTTGCGGGCAATCCTGTGCGTGCCGACATTGCCGAAATCAGTGCAACACGCGATGAGGCGTTGGCGCATTTTGAGCTAAGCCCCGATAAGCCCGTGGTGCTTTCGGTGGGTGGCAGCCTTGGAGCTGGCACTATCAACAAGAGCATCATGGCTCACATCGACGAATTTGAAAAGGCTGGAATCCAGTTGATATGGCAGACTGGCAAGTATTATTATGACAACATCATGGCGTGGCTTGCTGGCAAAAAATATACCTGCATACATCCTATGGCGTTTGTCAAACGGATGGACTTGGCTTACAAGGCAGCGGACGTTGTGGTTTCGCGGTCTGGAGCGTTGTCGGTGTCTGAATTGTGTCTGGCGGCAAAGCCGGTGATTTTTATCCCGTCGCCCAATGTAGCGGAAGACCATCAGACCAAAAATGCCATGGCACTTGTCAACAAGGATGCGGCGGCTTTGCTTCCGGACGCTGAGGCTGAGGCAAAATTTTTTGACGAAGTGTCGGCTCTCGTGGCAGACGAAGACAAAAAAAAGGCTTTCGCCGTCAATATTTCTCAGCTCGCTGTGAAAAATTCAGCCGATCTGATTGCAAAGGAGATTGTGCAAATGGTCAAGTAAAGTTTGAGTAAAAAAAAATAAACATTTTTTTTACAAAAATTGTCCGAGATAAGAAATTTTTTAGTAATTTTACGCGGTTAAAAATTTTGTTACTATGAAAAGAGTTTTTGTATATATCAAAATAGCGTCTGCGGCGTTGCTGCTTGTTGTGATGCAGGGCTGTAACGGCAGGATTAGCGATACTCTGTCGCTTTCCAAGAGCAATCTTGAGACTCGTATTGCCACTACTACGGAGTTGCTGTTGGACAATATGGCGGATACTTACACCAAGGTGCAGGATCTCTCCTTTGAGTCCGAGTATGATGGCGTCGTGGCTGGCATCTTGTCGTCCAATGGCGTCGAGTACGAGCCTTCGCCGCTCATCAGCGATTCGTTGAAGCTCAGGATGCAGCTCATCCATCTCTATAAGCAGGCTGTACATGAGTATGCGTTGCTCGTGGACGACGGCTACAAGGGCAAGGTGGGATTGTTTGGCAATTGCTGCAATTCTATCCTCGAAACTTACAATCAGCTCGATACCGCCATCGCCAAGTCGTTCAATTCGCAAGTGATGCCGCTCGTAAGGGCTTCACGTTATGACAAAAATTCTGTTTCGGAACAGCTGATAAAAGCCCTCGCAACTGTATGGGCAAAGGACGTGGACGCATTGAGCAATCAGCTCGGCACCTCGTTCCAAGATTATCAGGCTGCGCTTTCCTCTATACCCGACGACGCCTTCGACGAGGAAAAACTCGCCAAACACGTCTCCGCTCCTTACAACGGCAAACACAACCTCGCCGAAATTTACAAGATTGAACTCATTAAACAAAGGCGCAATATGCTCCACTCCCTCGTCCAACAGCAGATCAACATTACGTCAGCTCTTCAATACCTTCAACACGCCCTCGCGGAGTTTGTGAAGAAGAGTGGCGACAATGATGTCGTGCTCAATTACCTCAAACGCATCGACCTCCTGTTTGGTGCAGGCGAGAATATCAATACAGACCGGGAGTAGTATTTTAATGTAGAACAAGCCGTTAGAAAATTCAAAAGATAAAATGAACAAGTTTGAGCAGATAGACAATGTATATATCATTGGCATCGGCGGTATAGGCATCAGTGCGCTTGCACGTTACTTCAATGGCCTTGGTAAGACTGTGGCTGGCTACGACCTTCACAAGTCGGAGCTTACCGCGCGTCTCGAAGGCGAAGGCATGTCAATCACTTATACCGACGATGTAGCCACCGTGCCGTCGCCGTTTGTCAGCAATCGGGAGCGCACATTGGTGATATATACCCCTGCCGTACCTGTTACCAACCAAATATTTACTTTTTTCAAAGACAACGGCTACGATATGCACAAGCGCGCCGAGGTACTCGGTATGATTGCCAACAATTATACTACGATAGCAGTGTCTGGCACACATGGCAAGACCACCAATTCTTGTGTAATATCCAATATCATTCAATGCGCCGGCAAGGATGGTTTTGCCTTCCTTGGGGGTATCTCGCGCAATATCGACAGCAACCTCGTATTGCCGTCGGGCAAGGCGCAATACAACAATCCCGACACGCTGCTTGTGGCGGAGGCTGACGAGTTTGATAGGTCGTTCCTCTGGCTCAACCCGACTGTAACGATTGTTACATACGTGGATGCCGACCACCTCGACATTTACAAGGATAGAAACGATATTATTGACACTTTCAATCAGTTTGTGCAAAAATGCAGGCCGGGCGGCATTGTTATTGTCAATAAAAAAATAGATACGCTCATCGACTGCAAGGCTTTGCGCAAGGTAACGTATTCCGAGTCAGACAGCACTTGCGACTATTACGCTACCAATATCAGGCTTGCCAACGGAGTATATACGATAGACGCTGTGACGCCATCTGGCATCATTCGCGATATAATGATAGGAGCCAAAGGCCGCGTCAACGTGGAAAACACAATGGCGTGTGTGGCTGCGGCACAAGCAGTGGGCATAGATGAGGCTTATATAAAGGAGGGCATCGCCACATTCAAGGGTGTAAAACGTCGTATGGAATTTCATGTGAATACGCCCGACGTGGTGTACATCGACGATTACGCGCATCATCCGAGGGAGCTTTCCGCCACCATCAATTCGGTGAAGGAGTTGTTTCCCGGCAAGAAACTCACTGGCATATTCCAACCGCACCTCTACACGAGGACGCGGGATTTGGCAGAAGGATTTGCAGAAAGCCTCGACGCTCTCGACGAATTGTTGCTTATGGACATCTACCCGGCTCGCGAACAGCCGATTCCTGGCGTGGATTCGCAGTTGATAGCCAAACAGATGCACCGTTGCAAGGTTCACTTGGTAAACGGCAAGGACAATATCATTGCCAAACTATTGTCCGACAATGTGGAAGTGGTGCTTACATTGGGAGCAGGAAGCGTTGACCAGCTTGTGGCTCCGATAACAGAGGCATTGAGCAAAAACATATCGCCAACAAACACTTAAAAAAAGGAGGAACGGGAAATGAAATACTCAAAGAGCAAAATTTTCAAGGCGGTCGCCGTGGTAGTGTTGTTGGTAACAGTGTTTCTGTCGCTAAGCAAGTTTCACGATACACGTTGCAATGTGGTATCCATCACGATAAAAGATTCGGCGGATGTCAAGTTTGTGGATGTCAACGATGTACGCACCATATTGAACTCCGTGATGGGCGAGATAGAAGGTCATACGATGGACAGCATCAATACCTTCTTATTCGACGAACAGTTGAGAAAATGCCCTTACATACGCAACGTGTCGATATACAAGTCGATAACGGGCATACTCAATATCGACATACAGCAGCGCAAGCCGATATTATTGGTGCTAAATGACAAGCAAGATTATTACATCGACAGCGATGGGATGATATTTGCAGCAAGCGACAAGGATGCCTGTCAGTGCATCGTGGTGAATGGTCATGTCAGGGACAAGTACGATTTTACCGGCAACAAGATTTACAAGGCGGACCCCTACGCTGAGGGCAGTCAGTCGGGCGAATTGTTTAAACTTGCGCAGCTGATACAAAGCGACGACTATTGGTCCGACCAGGTGGAGCAGATTTTCATCAACCAGGCGGGCGAATACGAAATGGTGCCGATGGTGGGAAATTTTGTGCTGAGCCTCGGGTCTATTGTTGATTACGACAAGAAGATGTACGAACTCAAGCAGTTTTTCTTCAAGGCACTGCCAAAATTAGGGTGGGACACATACCAGCAGATTTCTGTCAAGTACAACAACCAGATAGTCTGCAAACGTAGAAAGAAATAAAGAACAATATAATATAGGGTTATTCGATATGTCAAAAAATCAAATAATTGCGGCGATTGATATCGGCACAGCGAAGATAGTGGCAATCGTAGGCACGAGAGATGAAAAAGGCAACGTAAGTGTGCTCGGATATGGTGAGGCTCCTTCGCGCGGCGTCATCCGGGGGTCTGTGCAGAATGTGGGCGATGTGTCCGCAGCCATCTCACAGGCTGTCCGTAATTGTCAAAATGTTTCAGGTGTCGTGTTGAAGAACGTTTTTGTAGGCATAGCAGGGCAGAATATCAGGACAATTGTAACGTCGCACACAAAATTTATAGACAAATCTTTCATTTCTCAGGTTGATATAGACCACCTCACGCAGGAAGTCTATAACCTCAATACTGAGACTGGCGAGGAGGTCATACACGTCATACCACAATCATATACTGTGGATGGCAGCGATGTAGGGCTCAATGTCGTAGGATGCCCGGGCAAAAGCCTGGGAGGCACTTTCTATGTAGTGATTGGTCGTGCCAACGCTGTCCAAAAAATCCGCCAGGCAATCGAAATGGCGGGGTTGAAGGTTTTGAAGATTGTGCTGCAATCTATAGCCTCGGGAGATGCCGTGCTTACCGACGACGACAAGGAAGTAGGCACATTAGTAGCCGACATTGGTGCTGGCACTACCGACGTTGCCATATATCAGGACATGTTGCTGAGGGACATATCGGTAATACCTTTTGGTGGCAATTCAATCACCGACGATATTAAGTCGGCGTGTCAGATATTGAGTCGCAAGGCGGAAACTTTGAAAATACAGCATGCCTCGGCAATTCCTGAAGCGCAATTCGACAAGACCCTCGTGGTGCTCAACAATGCTGCCGGACGCTCCGACAAGGAAGTGTCGCTTGCCGACATAGCCGCCATTACCAATGCAAGAATGGACGAAATCGTGGCGGGCATTGCCAACGTACTCAACGAATCTAAGTACGGCGACAAGATTTCGCAGATAGCAATCACCGGTGGCGGGTCGAGGCTCAAAAATCTCTTTACGCTTGTCAAATACAGGCTTGGCAGGGATGTGCAGCAGGCAAAGCCGCGCAATATCTCAGCCGATTCGTATCCCAAGCTCTTCAACGTGGAATACTCCACGGCTGTGGGTCTGCTCGTAAAGGGCATCGAGTACATGGAGAATTACAACGAGAGGCTCAAAAACATCGAAAACAAGCCCGAAGACAACAAGGAAGACAATCCAAAACCCAGCCAAGACGGCAAGGAAACCAAGGGCGACGACAAGAAAAAGAAAAAATCCGATAAAAAAACAGGATTAATGTCCTGGTTGAGTACAAAATTCAAGGATTTCTTTTCCGAGGACGAAGAAACTTCCAAACTTTAACAAAACAACAATCTATACACTAACCATTTTAATTTGAGCACAATATGGCTAAGAACCTGTTTGACGATAACGACGAAATCATTGATTGGGACATCCCCAAGAAGCAGAATATCATTAAGGTAATAGGCGTTGGCGGCGGTGGCGGCAACGCTGTCAACCACA
>DGIK01000167.1:0-128828 GCA_002393195.1 Bacteroidales bacterium UBA3824
TGCACTTCGAAATTGAACTTACAATTGATTTCTTTCTACTTTCACAAATTCTCCGTACCTTTGCCGTTACAAAAGCAAAAAACATACACACAATGCCCGACAACTCGTTACAAACCATCAACATCGAAAACAAAATCCTCGTAATCCGTGGACAGCAAGTGATGCTCGACCGCGATTTGGCGGAATTGTATGGTGTGGAGACAAAAGTTCTCAACCAAGCCGTCAAAAGAAACATCGAGAGATTCCCCGAAAGGTTCATGTTTCGATTGAATGAAAACGAATTTC
This sequence comes from Bacteroidales bacterium UBA3824, assembly GCA_002393195.1. Taxonomy (GTDB): domain Bacteria; phylum Bacteroidota; class Bacteroidia; order Bacteroidales; family UBA3824; genus UBA3824. The sequence goes on from DGIK01000167.1 coordinate 286, forward strand.
ATTTTTTGAGGTCACAAATTGTGACCTCAAAAACAGAAACTCGCGGCGGACGTCAGTATCTCCCCTACGCCTTTAGTGAGCAAGGTTGCGCGATGTTAAGTGCAGTGCTCAAAAGCGAAACTGCCATCCAAGTCAGCATCAAGATAATGGATGCCTTTGTAGCAATGCGCCATTTCCTACAAAACAACGCTCAAATCTTTGCCGAACTCAAATCAGTGCGCCAACATCAAATCGAAACTGACGTCCATCTCAACGAGACTAACCTCCGCATTGACGAACTCTTTGACCGTATGGACAAATACGCAATCGACGATACTCAGGGCATATTCTTTCAAGGACAAATCTTTGACGCATACGCCAAATTTGAGAGTTTTTTGCAATCCGCCACAAAGGAGATTGTCTTGATAGACAACTACGTGGATTTAAGCGTATTACAACGCCTCACCAAAAAGCAACCGGGCGTTAACGTTACCATCTACACCCAACATACAAATCGGCTCAATACACAAGATGTCAACGCCTTCAACGCCCAATACCCTACCCTAACAGTCAGGCAAACCACCACAATGCACGATCGTTTTCTGATTATCGACAACACCATCCTTTACCACATCGGCGCATCACTCAAAGACTTAGGCAAAAAGTGCTTTGCATTTGAAATATTGGATTCATCGCTGATAACGGCAATAATGGGAAACTTGTAAAACTTTTTTTTGCAATCCCCAAAAATTCTCAGTACCTTTGCCCTTGTCTAATGTAAGGAAAAATTATTATGAGCAAAAACGACAAAATTATAGAACGTTTTAAAAACTTGCCCAAAGATTTTACGTTTGACGAAATGGAGAAACTACTAACCATTTTCGGCTACGAGAAAACCCATAAGGGCAAGACATCAGGGTCGCGGGTGATGTTCAAGAAGAACAACGGTTCTCCAATCTTGCTACACAAACCGCATCCCGGAAACATTATAAAAGATTATGCTTTAAAACAAGTATATGAGATTTTGGCAAACGAAGGTTTAATTTAATAACTTTGAACTATGAACACACTTACATATAACGGCTACACCGGCTCGGTAGAGTTTTCAGAAGAAGACAATGTATTTTTTGGAAAATTGGAAGGCATCAACGCCCTTGTAAACTACGAAGGGGAGAGCGTTACAGAACTCAAAAACGCCTTCAAAGAAGCGGTTACCGACTATTTGGAGTTTTGCAAGGCGGAGGGCATCACACCCGAAAAACCCTATTCAGGCAAGTTGGACATCATTGTAACGCCCGAAATCCACAACACCATAGCACGTTTGGCGCATAAAAATGGCATATCTATCAACGCTTTTGTAAATTCGGCAATCGAAAAACAAATAGGTGTTTTTGCATAACATTTCAGTTTTGAAAGTGGTCGATTTTGACCACTTTCAAATTTTAAAAACATTTTTTAGGTGGTCGCAAATTGTGACCACCTATATTTTTTCTCCACCTTCCAAAAACTTTTTTTTTGCATTTCCCAAAAATTCTCCGTACCTTTGCACTTGCATCGACGACCGATATTTCAGCCGGCGGGCAACTACATATTGAAAGGCGTTACTTCGCGCTTTGTTTTTTGAACAATTTGAAACTTAGGAACTTTTAAATTACCAATCGAAAACAATGCAGAGTGTAATGCCACGGGTTGTGTATTTACTTCCCGTAGTGTGCTGTGGGTAGCATATACCCATTTGCACACTTATGGGTGTATATATGCTAACAAAGCGTGGTGTTTCTGTGCAAGTCCATTGGTAAAGGCTTCCCTAAGTGCCTAAATTGTTGGACAGAACGGAAGTAAAAGCACCCCGCTTTTTTTATGTCAGTTTAACAAGGAAAAATAATTGCCGAGTTCGGGTGTTTGGCGGAGAAAAATGTTGTTTTGGAACAAAAACAAATAGACATAAATTCGTCAATGCTATTGAACGGCGATTGTGTAAAAATGATGAGTTCATTTCCTGAAAAAAGTATCGACTGCATCATTACAGACCCGCCGTACAATATAGGATTATTTATGCACGAACGAAATACAAACTTGAACAAAATGCGTGCAAACCAATTTGCCTATGCAGGTTGGGATAATTTAGAATACACGGAATGGAAACAAAATATGACACGTTTCTTAAAACAATGTTCAAGAGTGTTAAAAAAAAAGGCAACATTAATAATGTTTATGTCTGTTATCAAGGTCGCTGATATTTTAAATCTTGCAACAAAGTACGGCTTTTATTATAAAACAACAGGCATTTGGCATAAGACAAATCCAATGCCACGTAATATGAATTTGCATTTTGTAAATTCAATTGAATGTTGGATTTATTTTATCTATGATGGCACGACAGGTACTTTCAATAACGAAGGAAAGGTTAAACACGATTTTTTGGAATCTTCTGTTTGCCCTTTGTCAGAAAAAAAATATGGGAAACATCCAACCCAAAAGCCATTGTCAATTCTAAAAGAACTAATTAAAAGTGTAACCAATCCTAATGATATTGTTTTAGATCCATTTATGGGTAGTGGTTCTACGTGTGTTGCTGCGACACAACTAAAACGCAGATACATTGGGATTGAGTTAAATAAAGAATACTACGAGATTGCAAAATCTCGAATTAAAGAAGTGGAGGAAATATGATAGTAGGAGATTTGTTTGCAGGTGTCGGTGGTATGTCCGAGGGATTCAAAATGGCGGGTTTTGATATTGCCTTTGCCGTGGAATTTGACAAAGATATTGCATACGCATATTCAATGAATCACAAAGAAACAGATGTGTATGCTGACGACATATGTAATCTTGATGTAAAAGAACTACATAAAAAACATCCGCAAATTGACGTAATAATTGGAGGACCACCGTGTCAAGGTTTTTCGCAAAAAGGCAAACGACTCAATATCAATGATAAACGGAATTATTTATTCAGACAATATGTTCGTTTTGTAGAAGAATTCAAGCCCAAATATTTTGTATTGGAAAATGTTCCAAACATTATTACAACTTCCAATGGATATTTTAAAGACCAAATCATCCAAGAGTTTGAAAAATTGGGTTATGTCGTTAAGTATGGTGTACTTAAAGCGTCTGACTTTGGTGTGCCGCAAGATAGGCACAGAGCGGTGTTCTTAGGTGAATTGTCAGAGAACACCTTGTCATTGCCGCAACCTTCGGGAGTTCGCACGACGGTAAAAGATGCAATTTATGACTTACCATTTATTGCATCAGGCGAAGGAAACGAACAAGATGTGTATGACAAACAACCAACCTCAGAATATCAAAAAGAACTAAGAGGTGATTGCAAAGTATTACACAATCACGTATCAACGGCACATTCTAAAATCGCTTTGGAACGGTTGGCATTAATTCCCAAGGGGGCTGGCAAAGAAGTTTTGCCTCCTGAACATCGAACAAAATCAATATATAGTGGCACTTGGTCTCGATTATTGGAGGACGGTGTTGCAGCCACAATTACAACTCGTTTCGACACTCCATCGTCGGGTCGATTCACTCATCCCATATTGAATAGATGTTTAACGGTGAGAGAGGCTGCACGAATACAATCATTCCCTGATAGTTTTATTTTTTACGGAACTAAAACTATTCAAATGAAGGAAGTTGGCAACGCTGTACCACCATTTTTAGCAAGAGCAATAGCATACGAAATACTGAAAAACGAACAAAAATAATCACTATGGCAGTATATCCTCAACAACTAAGACCGCGCGAAGAATTGAATTTGCGCTTAGGCATCAAATCCTCGTTGCCGCAACAGCGCACCCTGATTGCTTCGTTGTTTGTAATATATATTGCAAACAATAGGCTGCCGAATGTAGTTTATTCGGCAGAGCAAACACAAAATGGTAATATTACCATCAAATTGACTGACGAGTTGGCGCAAAAAATAAATGCGAAATATGAAAATCTTTCTTTGCCTCAACTAATAGAGAAGTCGCCATTATTCACTTCGCAAATAGAGTCATTGCAAGTAGGAATCGAGTTGTTTTTTCATCTAGGCAAAATTGATTTTGCGAGACCAAATGTTGCGGAACGTACAGGTAATAATCGTTATCAGAAAAAAATATCATTTGCAACAAATATGATACTGATTGACTTGTTGATATCAAGTCATTCAGATGAAGAAGTGCGTTCCCTTTTGGTGTCTTGGTTGAATGACAGGGTTAACAATTCAAATTTAGAAAAGAAGTTGTGTTTGATGCTGAATACTTTTACAGAAGAAACACAATTCAAAATTCGCGACAACAACGGATCCGAGATTATTTTCAATCAAGAAGGTGTTTACTCTGCAATATTTGCATCTAATGAAGTGTCAAGTAAAGATAAAAACGAGCCTGTGGGACCTTTTAGAGTGTACAAATCATTTCTATCATCAGGAATACACCCCTTTATCATAGAAAACAGGCAAACAATTCACTTAAAAAATGAGACTAATCAGGACGAATTAAAGCGTTACTCTGAGATGGTTAATACCTCATTGTCTTTAATTCCGAGAAGAAGCATTGTTACCCAAGAAATTACGGTAGATAATGATATTGATGATAGTGAAACTACACAACCACAGCAAAACACTAATGAAATCACCTCTCCCCTCCCCCACCAACAAATCTTCTACGGTGCGCCCGGTACTGGCAAATCTCACACCATAAAATGTGAAGTAGAAGGAAAAAATCTTCCGCATATCCGCACCACGTTTCATCCCGACAGCGACTATTCCACTTTTGTGGGCGCGTACAAACCAACAACTATCGATGTGCCTATGCGCGATGTGTCGGGACATATAATCGTGGAGGGCGGCAATCAAGTGATTGAGAAAAAAATCATCTACACCTTTGTCCCTCAGGCGTTTTTGAAGGCGTATGTGGCGGCGTGGTCCAATCTAAACGAACCGTTTTTCCTTATCATCGAGGAAATCAACCGTGGCAACTGCGCCCAAATCTTCGGCGACCTTTTCCAACTTTTGGACCGCAACAGTGAGGGCATTTCCGACTATCCCGTAACAAGCGACGATGACATCAGGCGTTACCTCAACTCCAAATTTTCGGCTCTCAACGACTCTCAGCGAGCCAACATCCCCGACGAGATACTTTCGGGAGAGAAAATGCTCCTGCCCCGAAACCTCTACATCTGGGCAACGATGAACACTAGCGACCAAAGCCTGTTCCCCATCGACAGTGCATTCAAGCGTCGTTGGGACTGGACTTATATCCCCATCAAGCAACACGATGAAGGATATAGAATCAAGATAGACACCGTTACCTACGACTGGTGGGGGTTCTTGGAAAAAATAAACCAAGTGATAGGTACAACGACAAGTTCTGAGGACAAGAAACTTGGCTACTTCTTCGTGAAAGCCGAAAACAAAGAAATCGGAGCAGATAAGTTTGTCAGCAAAGTGTTGTTCTATCTGTGGAACGATGTGTTCAAGAACCACGGTTTTGATAACCCCATCTTCAGCCGTGGCGAGAACAATACGTTCGATTTCTCTGATTTCTTCAAGAAAGACGGAACACCAGAAACAAGCATGGTGAACCTCTTCCTGCGGAAGTTGGATGAAACCATCGACAAGGACAATTCCTTTGAGAATAAACCAACGGCGGAAGCGGAAGCTGAACCTGACCAGCCAGCAGAGAACGAAGAATGAGAATATTGATAGAAGAACATCCGTACCCTGCCACCGAAGAAATACTGAAGGTGGTTAGTGAACTTGGCCCTACGATTGGTGTCAAGGGTACTGTGAGTGTGGGCTATATAGGTTATTACTACAATACCCACATTCACGACTGTGTGTTCATTCTGCCAAAAGTTTTGCTTGATGAGAATGGTCTTGCCATGCCTGGCAAACACCGTCCGGAAGACATCGTTCACCTCGAAAAAGAAAGCAATCCGCTGAGCGAAGAGGAACGGAAGTTCATCTATGAACTCTCAGTATGGATATACCGTGCCATCAGCGTGTTCAAGGAGCGGAACCAAGACAGCAAGATTGTATTGCATGAACGAGTGGCACAGATAGGTCATGGCCAACGGAGACTAAGCAATACCTTCCTCGACATCCTGCTCTCGTTGATACAATTCAACCGCGACAATCAGGATTTCTTCTTCTTCACCATCAAGAACCTGCACAGTGGTCATAACAAAATCAACTGGACGAAGACCATTGCCCATTCGCAGGCTTACATGCAGAGCGGTCAGCCCATCTACCTCAGTCCCGTGAACAAACGACGGCAGGTGAACTTCGACGAGGAGTTGATGGTCATCTACTTCTCCATCTTGAACTACATCCACAAGGAGTATGGCTTTCCATTCGAGACGGAATGCCACTACGACATCATCAACGACCATCAGTTCAAGAGTTATCTGTATGGAATGGGCAAAGCCAGGCTGCAGCAGATAAAGTACAAGTATTTTTCCGACAAGGCACTGGAACTGTGGGAACTGTGCTTTGCATTCTTTGATGAAGCAAGGCATATCGTCGTCAACACCAAGCAAAAGGAATACCTTTTGGTAAAGAACTTTGAAATTGTCTTTGAGGACATCATCGACGAACTCATTGGAAGTCGTAAGAATGAATTGCCAGAGGAACTGCAAGACCAGCCCGACGGCAAGCAGGTTGACCACATATACCGCTACAAGGCATTGACAGAGGCAAGCAGCGAGAACATCTACTACATCGGCGACTCGAAGTATTACAAGAGAGACACCAAAATTGGCAAGGAGGCATTGTATAAGCAGTTTACCTATGCAAGAAACGTGGTACAGTGGAATCTCAATCTCTTCCTTGATGAAACGAGAGCAGCTGAGCAGCAAGAAGAGGTGCGCAAGGGAACAGGAAAACTGCGTGACGAAGACACGGAGGGCTACAATATCATACCCAATTTCTTTATATCGGCTCAACAGCGCGACCTGCAGAAGCATAGCGACATCACTTGGGTTGACAAGGAGAACAAGGACTTTACCTCACGCCAATTCCATAATAGGCTGTTTGACCGCGATACGCTGTTGGTGTGCCATTACGACGTGAACTTCCTCTATGTCATATCGCTATACGGCAGGAAGAATGAAGGGATGAAGTCGGCATGGCGTGAAAAGGTACGTGCACAGTTCAGGGAAGAGATACAAACCATGCTAGACCATCACTTCCAGTTCCACGTGATGACCCCACGGGAGCATGTGGATGGACAGGACGTGCTACAACAGAACTTCAAGGAGGTGTTGGGTAAGGTGTTTCAGCCATACCCGAAAGGCATCAACGGACAACGGTTCTATTCACTTGCATTGGAGAGGCCAGAAACTATCAAAGAAGACAAACTCAGGAAGGCTGTCATAGAAGAGAACAAGCGTGTAAAGGAGTTGTTGGAGCAGCACTTTGAGATATTGGAGTGCCAGATTGGTCAAGACAGAAGGCAGGAACTAACCACGCCACCACCCGATGGGACTATCTATGCCAAGGAACAAGACTTGGCGCTGCTCATCACAAAAGAGGGCGTCAACTTTAACAATGCCATTCAGCAGATACAGGAAACAAAGAAAGTGGGCATAGCCTTGAAGATGGATGGTGCCGTGCTGCAACTTGTGGAAGGCTTCACAAAGGCACGGTATCTGATTATCCACAACAAGGGTGATAGATACAAGGTGTTCGGCTTCGACGGAAAAGGACCAAAACTCATTCCCGCCAGTGCCGCCCCAGACATGGTTGTCACCAAGAAGGACGAAGCCTTATACTTGGTGTATCAGATTGATACCCAGTTAAGGTTCTATCTTGGAGAACTGGATTTCTCAGATGTTATAAAAGGCGGCGAAGGGTATAATCCACAGTTGTTGCCATTGGCTAAAATTCAGAAACGTAGCGTATCATAAGTTACCGCTACCGCCTTAACCATCCCCTACTGTCGGGTAAACCTGATATTGTGATGCGGAAGTACAGGACGTGCATAGTTGATTCTGTCATTGAACCCGACCGTTACAAAGTATTATTAAACAAAGACTTATATATTGCATTGGATTTGGATATTGACCACGAACTCAACGCTAATATAATTGATTCCACCATGAAAGGCTACGGCGACCGAGAGTTAAGGTACGACGCTCAGTTTGCACGGTTTGGGGAGTTGAAAAGATAATAATAAACTTTTTTTTGCATTTTCCCTAATTTTGCATTAATTTTGCACTCCGAAATTTAGAACGTTCAAACATAATATTATGTCAAAGAAATTCGCTGAATACAAACAATTTAACCTGTCGGACATCAACAAGGAGATGTTGAAACTGTGGCAGGACGAAGATACTTTCGGGCAGAGCCTCAAAACAAGGGAGGGCGCACCCGCATTCATTTTCTATGAAGGACCGCCGTCCGCAAACGGTCGTCCGGGCATTCACCACGTACTCGCACGTACCATCAAGGACTCCGTGCTCAGGTACAAGACCGCAAAAGGCTTCCTCGTAAACAGGAAAGCCGGTTGGGACACTCACGGCCTGCCCGTGGAACTCGGCGTGGAAAAAGCCCTCGGCATCACCAAGGAAAACATCGGCAAGACAATCTCCGTAGAAGACTACAACAAGGCGTGCCGCAAGGCGGTTATGCAGTTCACCAAAGAGTGGCAAGACATCACCGAAAAAATCGGCTATTGGGTCGATATGGAGCATCCATATATCACATACACAAGCGATTACATCGAGACATTGTGGTGGCTTTTGAAACAACTCTACAACAAAGGACTCCTCTACAAGGGCTACACCGTGCAGCCTTACTCGCCCGCCGCAGGTACGGGTCTGAGTAGCCACGAATTGAATATGCCCGGCTGTTACCGCGACGTCAAGGACACAATGGCGACAGTGCTTTTCAAGGCCATCAACAACCACACCGCCGAGAGCCAAAAAGTGTTTGACTCCGAGGACGAGGACGTTAGGTTTATGGCTTGGACCACAACGCCGTGGACATTGTTTTCCAACACTGCATTGTGCGTGGGTCCCAAGATTCAGTACGTAAAATTGAAGACCATCAACCCCTTCACCGGCGACCGCATCAGCGTCGTTATGGCAAAGGATTTGGTGAATAGCTACTTCAACGAGAAAAACCAGGACGGCGATTTCGACGCTTGGAAAGAAGGTTCAAAAGACGTACCCTATCACATTGTAAAAGAATACGTTGGCACCGACTTGGTAGGCATCCGCTACGAACAGTTGTTGCCCTACATACAACCCACCGACGGCGACGCATTCCGCGTAATCCCCGGCGACTACGTGACCACCACCGACGGTACGGGCATCGTGCACATTGCGCCCGCTTTTGGTGCTGACGACTTCAAGGTTGCAAAACTTGCGGGCATCGGTTCGCTGTTGCTCGTTGACAAGCAAGGCAAATTGGTAGATGGCTTGGGCGAATTTTCGGGCAAATTTGTTAAGAAGGCCTACGACAAAACCGGCGAGACAGATGTGGACGTTGATATTGTCGTTAAACTCAAAAAAGAAGGCAAACTCTTCCGCTCCGAAAAGTCAACCCACAATTATCCACACTGTTGGCGCACCAACCTGCCAATCATCTACTATCCTCTCGACAGCTGGTTTATCAAGACCACAGCCGTCAAGGAACGCATGATAGAGCTCAATAAGACCATCAATTGGCAGCCGCCCACAACCGGGTCGGGACGTTTTGGTCAGTGGCTCGAAAACCTCATCGATTGGAACCTCTCGCGCTCACGCTATTGGGGCACACCGCTCCCGATTTGGCGCACAAAAGACGGCAGCGAGGAAGTCTGCATCGGCTCTTTTGAGGAGTTAATCAACGGCATCAACGAATCCATCACCAAAGGCTTTATGAAGGAAAATCCGTACAAGGATTTTGTTGTTGGCGATTACAGCAAAGAAAACTACGACCGCATCGACCCGCACAAGCCCTACATCGACCAAGTGGTATTGGTATCAAAATCGGGACAACCGATGTACCGTGAACCTGATTTGGTGGACGTTTGGTTCGACAGCGGCGCAATGCCATACGCACAGTTGCACTATCCCTTTGAAAACAAGGAACTCTTTGAAAAGACCTATCCCGCCGATTTCATCGCCGAGGGCGTTGACCAAACACGCGGTTGGTTCTTCACATTGCACGCAATCGCGACGATGGTGTTTGACCAAGTTTGCTTCAAGAATGTAGTCTCCAACGGCCTCGTTTTGGACAGCAAGGGCGAGAAGATGTCGAAGTCGAAGGGCAACGCCGTTGACCCGTTCACGACAGTTGAGAAGTTTGGCGCAGACCCCGTGCGTTGGTATATGCTCACAAACGCCTCGCCGTGGGAAAACCTCAAATTTGACCCCGAGGGCGTTGACGAAATCCGCCGCAAATTCTTTGGCACACTTTATAATACATACTCATTCTTTGCGCTTTATGCAAATGTTGACGGCTTCACATACAGCGAGCCGGACATCGCATTGGAAAAACGCCCGGAAATCGACCGTTGGATTCTCTCACTCCTCAACAGCCTCATCAAGAACGTTGACGAGAGTTTCGCAGCCTTCGATATGACAAGGGCGGGCAGGATGATTCAGGATTTTGTAACCGAGGACCTCTCCAATTGGTACGTCCGCTTGAACCGCAAACGTTTTTGGGGCGGCGGAATGACCGAGGACAAACTCTCAGCATACCAAACCCTCTACACCTGCCTCGAAAAAGTGGCTCAACTGATGGCTCCTATCGCGCCGTTCTACGCCGACAAGTTGTTTAGGGATTTGAACAATGTAACAGGACGTTGCGTTACATCTGTACACATCGCCAATTATCCTCAGTATGACGCATCGGCAATCAACACCGACCTCGAAGAGCGCATGAACCTCGCGCAAAAAGTAAGTTCGATGGTGTTGGCACTCCGTCGCAAGGCTTCATTGAAAGTCCGTCAGCCCCTCCAAAAAATCCAAATCCCGATTTTGGATGCTCAAATGGAACTTCAATTGGAGGCTGTCAAAAAACTGATTCTCAACGAGGTAAACGTCAAGGAACTTGAATACCTCCACGAAACCGCCGGCATCCTCACCAAGAAGGTGAAAGCCGACTTCAAGGTGCTCGGCAAAAAGCTGGGCAAGAATATGAAGGCGGTGGCTGCAAAGCTCGCATCACTCACGCAAGAGGAGATTCAGGAGTTCGAGAAAAATGGAAATATGTCGATTACAATTGACAACAATACAATTGTAAACGTCCTTACTTCCGAGACTGAAATCACGAGCGAGGACATCCCCGGACGCTTGGTGGCAAACGAGGGCAAGATAACAGTTGCGCTCGACATCAACCTCACTCAGAGCCTCATCGACGAAGGCTACGCCCGCGAACTCATCAACCGCATCCAAAACATGCGAAAAGACGCCGGATTTGACGTTACGGACAAAATAAAGGTGGAAATCACCACCCCCGACGCAATCAAGGGCGCAATCGCTAATTTTGGCGACTACATCTGTTCGCAGACACTCACGCAGTCGCTCCTGCCCTCCCCCACCCTCTCAGGCGAAGGGGTTACGGAGACCGACCTCGATGAAAACGTGAAGGCACAAATAAGAATCACGAAAATCTAAACCTAATGAATGTTTCAGCCGCCAAACGCCCGTCAGGAGCGTCTGACGGCTGTTATTTTTTAAATGAAAGATTTGTAAGATTTGAAAAAATTTGAAAGATTTCCCGCGAAGCGGCCCCCGAAAAAAGCCGCGTAAGCGGCTCAAATACATAAAACAACAATACAAACTTAAACTAAAATGTCAGAAGAAAAGACACGCTACACCGACGAAGAACTTGAAGAGTTCAAACAGTTGATACTCGAAAAACTCGAACAGGCACAAAAGTCATACGACGACTACTCTGAGCAACTACGCAACCGCGACGGCAGCCTCATCGACAACACCGCCGACCAAGAAAACGCCCAAGAAAACCTCAGTCAGGAGAGCATCTCGATAATGGCGGGACGTATGGAAAAATACATCCGCAACCTCCGCAACGCCCTCGTCCGCATCGAAAACAAGACCTACGGCATCGACCGCATCACCGGCAAACTCATACCCGCCGCGCGCCTCCGAATCGTGCCGCACGCAACGTTGGACGTGTCAACCAAAAACAGCCTGAATGAAAAACGATAGGATTTGCCATCAATACCAAAAATTATTATTACCTTTGCAGCCGGACACAAAACGACTTCAATTTATATGAATCCTATACTAAAACGCTCGGCATTGGTCATCGCCGCGATTATCGTGATAGACCAAGTCGTAAAAATTTGGGTGAAGACCCACATGTTTTTAGGCGAAAGTAGTTACATCAATTGGGACTTCGGCATCAAGCAAGCCCAACTACTCTTCACCGAAAACCCCGGCATGGCCTTTGGTTGGGCATTGCCCGGCAACGGCGGCAAAATTGCCCTCTCGATATTCCGCATCATCGCGATTGCAGGAATGATTTATTATATACTTTGGGCAGTCAAAAACCGCAAACCGCACAAGGGCTTCATCACGTGTATGTCGATGATTCTCGCCGGCGCGATTGGCAACATGATCGACTGTATGTTTTACGGAATGGTGTTCTCGCAGTCAGGCTATTCCGCCAATTCTGTCGCCGAATTTATGCCCGCGATGGGCGGCTACGCGCCATTCCTGCAAGGCAAGGTAGTCGATATGCTCTATTTCCCCATCATCGATGCCAATTGGCCCGATTGGATGCCCTTCGTCGGCGGCAACCATTTCACATTCTTCTCCCCCATCTTCAACATCGCAGACTCGGCTGTTACGGTCGGCGTGGCAATGATATTGATTTTCCAAAAGCGGTATTTCCCGAAGACCGAAGAAGAATTAGAGGAAGAAAAGGCGGCTGCTGAAAAGGCAGAAATTGTTGAAAAATGATTTTTTGGTCGTGACGCGCATTATCGCGTAGAGACGCACGGCCGTGCGTCTCTACCAACCAATTCGTGATTGAATTTCTACAACAATCCAATGCAATTTTGATCCCTTATGTTTGGATTTGTTACAAAATTCCGCCAATTTATGTTTGGATTTGTGCAGGATTTTGGCTGTTTTATGTTTGGATTTGTGCAAAATCTGCCCCCCCACGCATACACCGGCCGTATAGCAATATGCAATCCGTTATGCTCCTCATCGGCAAAAACGCACTATTTTACATATTTTCGCTCCACAAAACGCACTATTTTACAAAAATCCGACTTCTAAAACGCACTATTTTACATATTTTCGCCTCTCAAAACGCACTATTTTACAAAACATATCAATTACCAACTATCGTATATTAAATCCTGCAATTCACTATCCGACATTGGTGGATAACCATATTTTGCTTTAAGTTCGCTAACGGGAATCGGATTTTTGAAATTATCGCCCATCAAAAGTGCCAAAGCACGGTCGAGTTTTTCGATTCCACTTTTAAAGTCTTTTTCAAAAATGCCATCGGTAACTTTTATAGCATACCATTCTTCCACAGGACATTCTAATACTCCGTTAAAACAATCTTTTAAATTTTCAATTTTTTTCCTATAAAAAAACAAACTGTTGAAAATCGCACACCGCGTGGAATATGAACCCAAATCAAATTCATCATTCAATCCTGAACAACTTTTGAGAAGTATATTTAATTCTGATACGGCTTCCGATGAAATTATATTGGAAACAATATGAACAATACCACTAATCATATCATCAAAACCACATATTTTATCTTGCTCTTCTTCTGAAAGTTCAATTGTCAAATTTGAACTATCAAAGTCATCGGTTAGAAATTCATAATCAATATTATGCGTTTTTAAAACGGCTTGAATTCGTTTGGCTTGAATTTCATCAATTTTGGACATATCTTTCCCTATTTTTGGCAGCCGTACACTACACCAATCATCTTTGCATAATTCCAAGCAAGCATCTATGAGCCGCTGTTTGTCCCAAAAGTCGCCATATTCTTTCATCATAATATCAAAGTTTAATAGTTATTATTTCACCTCATACTTGAACGTGTACAAACTGTCGCGTTGGCTTTTGATGGTGCCGGGGAACTCGTGGCGCGTGCCTAAATCAACGACTGTTACATTGAATTTTACGGGCGCGGTGCGGGCAACGTCGTGCGAATGATAGCGGATCACACGTACAGTGTAAACGCCCTTGGTCGCCTTGCTCCAATATGCGTTTTCCTGCGGATTGTTGACATGGTGCTGACCGTTAGGCATATAATTGCCGTTGCGGTCGGTGTAGGTAACGTTGGCATCAAGGTCGAAGACGCCACTGCCGCCGCGACAACTTGTGCGGCTCTTTTCCACTGAAAGCGTATTGCCGCAGGGGTCAATTATCTGCATGTCCAAATCGGCGTGGCAGTACCATTGGAGGTTGATTTTCAGTTCGCCGGTCTTGCCTTTGAGGTCGCTGATGTTGTCCTGTTGTTTTTTCTTCAACGGCACTTCGAGCACCGGCTCAGAGACCTTGCGGTTGACGGTGGCATTATTATAACCCTCCTTGGAGGCTTCGAGGTTCACGTTGCCATTTTTGGGGATTGTGATTGTAACAGTGCCGTTGGCGTCCGCAGTGTAATTTTTGCCGTTGTGCTTAACTATCGCGCCCGGCAATGGCTTTTTGGTATCGGCGTCAATTACCTTTATGGTTTTGGTTTCCACATCTTTTTTCAGCGGAATCACGATTGTTTCGCCCACCTCATCAATTGTGGTCTTCAACTTTTCAGTAATGTAACCAGCTTTAGACGCTTCTAAATCAATTGATTCTCCATCATTAATTTTTATTTTCACCTGACCATTATTGTCCGTGGTGTAATCCTTGCCATTGAATTTTACATTGGCACCCGGAATTGGCTTTTGCGTTTCGGCATCAATTACCTTTACAACCTTGTCATAACTGATTTTGCTGAGCGGAATGGTTATCACATTGTCATTAATATCGGCGACCTTGCCTTTGAAATTGCCATTCGTATAGCCTTTTTTGGAGGCTGTGATTGTGATTTCATTGCACAAATCCAACTGCAACGACACAAAGCCCTGATTGTCGGTAGTCAAAACTTTGTCCAAGTATTTCACTTCGGCATCCGGCAACGGCTCCTTGGTTTCGGCGTCGATTACTTTTACGGTTTTGTCGGCTAATCCGCCGCTCATTCGCACAATTCTGTAATCGTCTTCGGGATAATTCTTGAATTTGTCGCCAAAATTAACCGCCTGACATTCTTTTTGGGAATTTACAAAAGCCGAATCCACCGACCCGCCAAAAAGCACGTACCACAACGGCTGACTGATGCCCTCGACATCAAATTTGGCTGCGTTGTCGGTTGTAAGCGACAAATCCACAGGAGTTTTGCTGCCAAACGTGGAGACATCGAGATAATGAAAACCACAATTTTGCTGAGCCGCTGGCTGTCCCGCGTTGTCCAAAATCTGCACGTGTACCGACCTTTTTATAGGAATCAGCAACAACAATGGCAATAATAACAGAAGTATCCACCATGGAAATTTCCTGTCCTTTACCACCAAAACATATTCTTGGCTTGTGCCGTCTGAAACAAATTGTGTCATATCAAAATCTCCTCTTTGGCATTAATTTGCCTCTTAAAGTTTTATACCCATTACGGTTACATCGTCCATCTGACCGAGCGGTTGCTGAGCCTTCCAATCCTCGAAGATGTGTTCGATTTTGTCCTTCTGCGTTGCGGCGTCGAGAGGCGATACCTCCACAAGCATTTCACGTATTCTGGACGTGCCAAAGCGACGGTTGTGCGGTCCGCCAAACTGGTCGCCAAAGCCATCAGAAAACATGAAGACTTCGTCGCCGTCCTTGTAGTCGATGGTATTGCGCTGGAAGGCAATCTCTTTGGGATAACGTCCAATGGGACACTTGTCTGCCTGGTACTCTGTAAGAACGCCATCGCGAACAAAATACAGAGAATTGAATGCACCCGAAAATTGCAATTGCTTTTTTACTTTGTCAACTACAATCAAGCTAATGTCGAAGCCCTCCTTGCTGCCGTTGCCCATCGACTTAATCACCTTGGAGCGCAATTCTTCAAGTATGTTTTCGGAGGTCAATTCGTTGCCGGAGAGTTCGCTGATGACGTTGCTAAGGAACGACATCGACATTGTGCTGATGAGCGCGCCCGAAACGCCGTGTCCCGTACAATCGCCAACAGTGGCTATCGTCTTGCCTTCTTTTTCAACTGCATAGAAGAAGTCGCCACCTACGATTTCCTTGGGCAGGTAGATTACAAAACCGCTGTTGAAAAGTTGTGTAATGCTCTCGAAAGGCATCATGGCAGACTGCGTGTGCTTTGCGGCGTTGATGCTTTCCAATGTAGCCTGGTGCGCAAGTTCGATGGTGCGTTTCTGAGATTCGATGGTCTTTTCGCGTACCACACGTTCCGTAACGTCGTGTATGATGCCCTCAAAACCCGCAATCGCGTTCTCGCTGTCAACCCATGTAACAAGGTTGGACTCCACGTATTTTTCCTGTCCCAAAAGGTTGACGAGTTTGTTGGAAAAACCGTCGATGCGGCCGATTTTCTTAATCTCGTCCACAAAAATATGATAGTCGTAATCTATTTGGCACAGCGTATCAAAGAAATTCTTGCCAATGATGTCGGTCTTGTGTTTGCAGCCGTAGAGCGTGCATACAGAGGGACTTACCTCCACAATTTTGCCCTCGGTGTCGGTCTTTACGTAAACGTCTGTGAGGGTGTTGATTGTATTTTCAAACTGACGCGTGCGTTCGAGAATGGTCTGTTCGTAATGCTTTTGTTTGGTGATGTCGCGCACCACACCTATGACGCCCGCCGTCTGCCCTTCGTTGTTTTTATAAGAGAGTTTTGATGTGGAAATCCATTTTTCGTTGCCGTCTTGGTCGGTAATTTTTTTCTCGATGTTGAATGACGGATTGGCGGTGTTGAGGATGTGCTGTTCAAATTTTTCGATAGACTCGCTGCCCGCAATGCCCAATTCGGCGTCGGTCTTGTCGATGATTTGGTCCACGGAGTCAAACCCGATAGATTTGGCATATTTGAGGTTCGCCATCTTGTATTTCAGGTCTTTGTCTTTGAGATAGACGTTGGAAATCAGGTTGTTGATGAGCGTGTTCATCACGTTGTTTTGCTCGCTAATCTGTTTTTCGTAGCGTAAGCTCTCGCTGATGTCGTGGATTATCGAAATGCAGTCGATTGGGCGGTCGTTTGAATCGCGAAGAAACGACGACAGCACCTCGGTCATGATGACCGTGCCGTCTTTTTTGAGCATTGGCAGGCGTACCTTGTCGTGTCCGCCACGTGCAAAACTGCGCTGTCCCGTCACGTAACTCGTTACAAGGTCTATAATCGGCTGACGGACGCTCGGATGGAAGATGTCAACACAACGTTTGCCAAGTAGTTCTTCATAGTCGTAGCCCGCCATGTATTTGATTGACTTGCTGACAAATGACATCTCAAATGTCCTGAAATCGTACCTGAGTATCACGTCGGCGGTGCTGTTGGCTACAAGGTCGAGGTTTGACATTGCGGCTTTCAGGGCTATCTGATCCTTCACTTCCTCTGTCCTGTCCTTGATGCAGACTATATACTCGTCGGCATTGCGCTTGGTGTCAAAGAATGACGATATATTGAGCCTCAGATGCTTTGTGTTGCCCTGGGCTGACGTGATTTTGACATCTATGCTCACTTTGTCGCCATTGCTCTGCGTCAATTGCGTTTTGATTGCCGCCTTGTCTTCTTCGCTTACAAAGTCAAACACATTGGCATCTTTATTGTCTGTTATCTCCAAAATGCTGTTGAGGACGTTGTTGTGATAGACAATCTTCAATTCTTTGTCTATGATGGCGAGTCCTTCGTCCAAACTATGCAAGATGGTCGATATGTTGTCGTCGAGTATTTCCATATAGTTGTGATATTAGTAGTTAATTCAAATTCTTGCTACAAAAATAATGCAAATTTCTGTATTTTACAATTTTTTGTCGTTGAACATTGTGAAAAATTCGGCTTTGACGAGCCATGCAAAACTGAATGCCCAGAGCATTATCGCCTCGTTGATGAGCGTCCAATAGCCCGGATAGCCGCATGTTGCCGCCAAGACTTGGTTGACCATGAAGACCACAATCACACAGGCGCAAATTTGGTAAATCTTGTTCCTCAGTTTTTTTTCGGGTGTCATTACTGAGCCGTCGCCGCTGCGCGTGAAATTGTATCCTACCATGATTGCAAAACTTACAAACATCACGCTTGCACAGACGCAATGGATTTTGAAACTTGTATCGCACGCCAAGCCGAGAAGTCCTGTGGTAGAGATGTCGTCGTGTCCGCACGGGAACACAATGATGCCCAACGCACTCACGCCCGAAATTATGGTCAGGATTTTGTCGGAGGTGTTATAGCCTACATACGACAGGAACAGCACAGCCATCGAGAACAATACGCCAATCATGCAAATATTAGAGGTTGCGTAGTAGGTCATGCTAATAGAATACCACCATTTAGGATTTGTGATGGCGGAATTGTCGCCCAAAAGTCCAAATCCAATAGCACACGGCACCAAAAAGAACCCCAACAACCCCAAGATTCTCTTTTGGAACACCATCAATTCTTTCTTTTCTTTGCTTAACATGATATAAATGTTTAATTGTTAATATTTTAAATATGTTATTAAATCGAAGTATCTTCTAACAATCGGAGTGCATTTTTATAGAGAATTGCCTCGCGTTGCTCTTGTGTGAGATTTAAATGGTTGAAACGGCTGAGTTCGTCTTCGTGATCCCACATCGGATAATCGCTGCCGAAAAGAAAATTTTCGTAGCCGTGTTTTTTTATCATTTCGTCGGCTTTTTCAACCGGAAGTTTCCACAACGTGCTTGACGTATCGAACCAAACACGCTGACCGATAAGATATTCAGAGGCTTTGTCCCACTCGGTATAGCCGCCAAAATGAGCCGCAACAACAATCAAAGACGGATGTTTTTCTATGACATGACGAATACGTTTCGGTCCAGAAAAATCGTATCTATAATCTCCCGCATGAACTAAAATCGGCATTTTTAGTGCTGAAATCACTTCGTAAACAGAATCCATTTTCAAAGTATCGACTTCAAACTGTTGAAAATCTGGATGAAGTTTTATGCCTTTTAATCCGGCGGCTTTTATTCGTTTGAGTTCGTCGTCAAAGTTTTCGTAATCGGGATGAATAGTCCCGAAACCTACAAATTCTGTGTGAGCATTTACCTCTTGGATAATATAATTGTTGATTGACTCAACCTGATGAGCGACAGTTGCGGTAGAATGAACGATGTACTTTTCAACACCAATTTTTTTGCCGCTTTCAATCAGTTTTTCAGGTGAACCGTCGTAACACATTGAAACATTATAAAATCTGCCTATATTGCTGCTCGCTTTTACAGCAATTTTTTGCGGGTAGATATGTGCATGAAAATCTATAATCATAATTCACAAAATTTCGGTCATTTTATGCCACTTAAAATATTACAACTTAATTGCACTCCATTATATTCCTCGTCGACAAAAACGCACTATTATCCTCTCCTTATTTCACCTCATACTTGAACGTGTAAATGCTGTCGCGTTGGTTTTGGACAGTGCCGGGGAACTCGTGGTCCTGTGGCATAATAGTCGAATTTCTCGTTGAAGAATTCCTTCACGAGATACGTCTTGCCGATGCGTCGCCGTCCATATACAGCAACTAATTCTGCCTTGTCGGATTTTGCGATGTTTTCTAATTGCAAAATCTCCCTTTTTCTGCCTATAATTTTGCGTGCCATAAAATTTGTTTTTTGCTGCAAATGTAATAGTTACATTTGAAACAACAAAAAAAATCTTGGCTATAACTCGATTTTTTTGGGGGTTATAGCCAAGATTTTTAGGTAAAAGACGTTTTATCAAGTGCCAAAAATGTGTAAAAACACACAAAAACAGGTGCCAAAAATGTGTAAATTTACACGGTTTTGGCACTTTGCTGTTTTATGATATGAAAATAATCATTATCTTTGCGGAAAATATTAGATGCTATGGAACGGGATATTTTTGAAAAACTTCGCCAATGGAAAGACAGCAAAAACCGCAAGCCGATTTTGTTGCAAGGTGCGCGTCAGATTGGCAAAACGTGGATTATGCGCGAGTTTGGCAAGCGCGAATTTGAATTTGTCGCCGAGTTTAATATCGATGAAACTCAGAATTTGAAACAGGTGTTTGCCCGCAGCAAAGACCCTAACCGCCTTGTTGCAGATCTTTCGCTCTATACCGACGTGCCAATACAACCTGGGCGGACGCTCATCATCATCGACGAAATCCAAGAATCTGAGGACGCTCTCAATTCGTTGAAATATTTTGCAGAAAAAGCACCCGAATATGCCATCATTGCGGCGGGTTCGTTGCTCGGCGTGGCGGTCAAGAAGAAAAATATGGCTGTTCCCGTAGGCAAAGTGCACGTTGTCAAGATGTTTCCTCTTACATTCCGCGAGTTTTTGCGCGAGGCAGACATCAAGACGTTTCAATATTTGGAAAATCTCTCCACACTCGACCACCTTCCCGAAATCATATTGTCGCGCCTTTTGGAGCAATATCGGCGATATTCGGTTTGTGGTGGTATGCCTGAGGCTGCGGCAGCTTTGCTCGGCGGCGGCGGAATGGCGGCTGTTGACGAAATTCTCGACGATATTTTGAATTTGTACCAATTGGATTTTGCCAAATATGCTTCGCCTGTGGAGGTCAACCGCATAAGCGCGATTTGGCATTCGTTGCCGTCGCAGCTCTCCAAGGAAAATCGCAAGTTTATATACAGCGTAGTGCGCACAGGAGCACGCGCCCGCGAATACGAAGACAGCCTGATATGGCTCGAACAGGCAGGTTTGATTTACAAGGTTCATAACGTTTCCGCCCCGAAAATTCCGCTCAAAGCATACGAGGAACTGTCGGTTTTTAAAATTTATGCCTTGGATTGCGGACTTTTGCGACGTTTGGCACACTTGAAACCCGAAGCCGTATTGGACGGAAGCGAAGAATACAAGGAATTTCGTGGCGCAACTGCCGAAAATATGGTTCTCCAATCGCTTGTAACTCAATCTGATGGCATCCCAAACTATTGGACAAGCGGCAACCTCGCAGAAGTGGACTTCTTGATTCAAAACTCTCTCGGCATCATCCCAATAGAGGTGAAGGCGGGAACGCGTATCAGCGGCGCAAGCCTGTCGTCGTACCGCAAAAAATACAATCCACGTTTGCTCATCCGCCTTTCGCTCAACGATTTGCAATTCAACGGCGGTTTGCTGAGCGTACCGCTGCCATTGGCGGATTGGTTGTGGAGGTTGATGGGGATGGCGAGAGGGTGAAATTATTTCCCTGATTTCTTTCGATTGCAGTCGCGGCAGAGCATCTGACAATTGTCCTTGACAGTGTGGCCACCCTGACACCACGGCGTGATGTGGTCGGCTTCCATCTGTTCTATTTCAAAATGGTTGCCGCAATTTTTGCAAATACCTTTCTGAATTTCATACACTTCGCGTTTGGTGTTGTCGTCAAAGGCGCGAATGTTCAAATGCCTCTCGTCGCCATCAAGAACGTAAGGATAAATGCCCGATTTTTTCTGAACATCAGAATCTTTCATTAGTTCGGCGATTCGGGTTTCAAGTTCTTCGGCATCAAGTTTTGCGTCCTTGAATTGATTGTAGAGAAATCCCCATTGAACAGATTTCATTTCTTTGCTGCGATATTTTGGAAAAGTGGCTGTTACCCATTCAATTACAGATTGAAAATATTTCCAAAGTTCATCAGCGTTTTTGTCATTCTGATGCTTAGACATATAACCAGAAACATCTCCGGCATTAATCCATTCAATGACGGTTTCCAAATATTCTTGGCGAATACAAGAACCTGACAAATATTTATTTCCAAGTTTGTAGGCTACGCAACCAGTTTTTGAGAATTTCTTTTTAGCCTCGGTTACAAAAGGACCCGAATAAACAGCGTTACGCAGTTCTTGTTCTGTGAGTTTTTCACCAGCAATGTTAATTGTTTCAAACCAATCAAGTTTTTCGCTTGCTTCACCAGTACAAACATAAACAGTGAGTTTGTAATCGAGGATTGCTTTTTGTTTGTCGGGTTGCAGTCCTCCAAAAGTCATTGGATGGTCGTCTTTTCGGAAATCAACAGAAAAGTTGCCTTCCAAATATTCACAAATTGACATTGTACGTTGTTGCCCGTCGATTACCTCAAACGTGCCGTCATCCCTTGTCGCCCAATACATAACATTAAGCGGAAAGTTTTTTGAAACGGTTTTAATTACTTCACGCTGTTGTTCAGGTTTGTAGATAAATTCACGCTGATACGGCGGACGAACGTCAAGTTTGCCACCGTAGGCGACAACTCCAAGTTCTTCGTTGTTCTCATAACCTTCCCAAAGGTCTTTGATTGTAATTTCTTTGAGTATTATTTCCATAGTAATTATTTATTTGTTTCTATTTTCCTGATGAAAATACGACTATACATACGTTTACCATTTACATAGCCACGTCCTTTGTCAATATTTAAATCATATTCATTACCAATTATTTCAAATTGTTCAGGGCAATATTTATCTAAAAAGGTAATTGGAACACCCATTACGCCGCCATAATCCATAGGAATATCAGCGGTTTTATCAACATTAATTGCATCAAAATTGTCATATGTAGGGTACTCTTCTGGCGTGTAATGTTTGTATAGTTCCATTTCGTCGTGCCGTTTGTTATGATCAAGATTTGTGAACCAACGAACACCTTTAACCTTTATAAAATGATTGCCATTTTCATCAATTCCACAACCCGCAGCATTCAGAGGATAGTAATCCGGCACATTAAATTTTCTATCACCACTTGTGATACTCGGACCCAACCACATTTTATTTTCCTTTATTAAGGGAAAAACTTCTTTGTAAGTAATAGCGTTTACATTACCAATAATCAAAAAAAACTTTTTGTATTCAACAAGCTGAGCAATATATTCCCGAAAAAGAGAAAACGGAGGATTCGTAACAACAATATCGGCTTGTTTTATCAATTCAATACATTCTTTACTGCGAAAATCACCATTGCCATTCAATCGAGTAAGAACATTTTTATCATTCTTCAAAAGATATTCAACATCAACAAGATTGATTGCACCATCACCATTTAAGTCAGTTACCTCTGAAATCACTATTTTATGCGGAACACCAGTTTTAGTATCTTTTACTTGGCTATTATCATCAAATAAAGATAACTGTGTATCTGCAATTGGAGAACCAGCATAACAAGTTGCAATCAATTTTTTCAGTCCCAATTGATTAAAATTCATAGCAAAATATTTGAAGAAATTGCTTTCGTAAGGGTCGTCACAATTACAAAAAACTACTTTGTCTTTAAAGTGTTTTTTATAATTTTTCATCTCTCGTTCAATATCTTCAAGTTGGGTATAAAACTCATCTTTCTTTGCTTTGTTTGCTGTTTGCAAGTCTTTGTTTCTCGCCATTTTGATTGATAGTTTTATTGCATTTACTATCAATCACTTCGGGCTGAAAATGACCAATAAAAAAGGCGTGAACCTTTTCTACTCGCGTTCAACGGGAAGCCTGAGATGAAACCCGCCCTTACTCCATAGAATAGGTCACACCCTTGATGGGTGCTTTATGGAGTAAGCGGTATTCAAACAACTTCCCAATTACGCACGGTCTAAAATTCGGCTAATTGAAAAAATAGTTTCTCAGGCTTTTTTTCTTTGAACGCGAATAATAGTCAATGCTTTGTATGTTAATAATTTACGTTATTTCTGTTTCTTATGTTTTGTATTTGTTGTTAACGAAAGCAAATGTAATAACTTTTTTCGATATGCGGCATATTTTTTTCAAAAAAAATCGAGCAAAAGGTATTATTCTGATTTTGAGATTGTTATGCGCCCCACCTTCGACTTTTCGTCGCACTTGCTTTCGCGTGGCATTATGCTCAAAGTAATTGAACCTCAATGGCTCGCCGACGAAATTTATGAAATGCACTTGCAGGCGGCGGAGATGTATGAGGAGCGGTGATTAAACCTTTACTATATCCACTTCATATCCCTCTGGATACACTCCGCAATCTTTGAACATTCCATTGAAACTAAAATCTTCATCTATTTGTCGCCAATGTATGCCTGAGTATGATAGATAGAAATTGTTTCGCTGTTCTTCTGTTGAATTGGCAAAACTCTTCCAATCGGCAAAAGCATATTTTGCGGTTTTGCCATCTTCTGTTGCGGCATAAACGTAGTTTGAATCTACCCAAACGTGAGATATGTGGATTTTATGTGGCATAAGCTATTTGTTAAAAAAGTTTTTCCAACGTTCAATGATAATTTCTTTGTTTTCATCAATGATAGATTCAATAATCGCGATTTCACGATTCTTGAAACCGTGATTATAAACCTGAACAATAGGCTCTACATTATATTTTGCTTCACAATCGTCCTTGACGACGTGAACGTGAACAGGTTCGTGGTCGTTTGAATAAAACAAAAAACGATACCCGAAAAAAACGAATATTGTTGGCATAGTTATTAAGCGTTTAAGTTTTCGACAAATGTAAAATTTTCCAACGATTAAAAAAAATATTTTGCATTTTTTATGACATAATCAAGACACAAAAAAAGAATTGTTGTTGGCATTGGAATATAGTGCCAAAAATGCGTAAAATTACACGGTTTTGGCACTTAGGGATAGACAAATGAATACAAACGGCGAGTTGTTGAGCGAACAAAAAAATCAATCTTCGCTATCTGAAATAGGCACCAATTCAAATTCCAATTCTTCATACCCTATACCAACGTTATCAAACAAATATCTGATACATTGCATTTTGTCTTTTGTGGAAGTTGATGTTCTAACATAACAGTTTTCAGCGAATGCAGAAAAATATGTTTTTGAAGAGTTGGAGAAAAAGTATTCATTCTTATAGCACAACTGAATAACACTGTCTTTATGCTCGTCATACACCAATTTACACAAAGACAACAACATATCTTTCCAACTTGATGTTTCAGTTTTCTGTCCTGAATAATAGAATGCCGAAATATTTCTATATGTACATATCTCGTCAACATCATCACCATCAAAACTGATGGTATCTGCCGGTTTTTCGGAAATATCTGTGGAAATCATCGGAAAAAGTTTCAAAAAACGCTCTGTCAATGCGTTGCATCGCTCAATCATTTCTTCCTCCGTCCATTTATCTTTGTTTTTGATGGACTCTGTTAACTTGAAGGCTGATTTATTTAAGCCGATAACTTCTTGTCCCTTAGAATCGAAAAAGCCATCCCGTTTTTCTGCAAATGACCTGTTGCCATAGTTAGAGTTATATCCTGTCAGCGTCAAATTAGCAAACGTATGCAGATACCTTTCGTGTATTCTTTCCCATTCTGCGCCCAAAGCGTTTTTCCATTCCTTGGTCAATGTTTGTGGCATAATATGTTCTATCGAAATAGCATTATCCTTCATACCATTAACGACATCATTGTGATAGCCTTTTTCGTTACCATTTTCCATTCTTTCAAACAGGAAATATTTGTATTCCAATGGAATACGATATATTTGACGAGTTTGGAAATTATCACGTACTTTGATGTCATTAGGAAACATACTGTTGCCCAACTTTTTGAGAAGAACAAATTTCAAAACGTCCAAATAATCAGACGACGACTTGTCGTTTTTCGCAATAAATTTGCTTATGTCATACTGCAAAGTACTGAAAACCTTATTCAAAGCATTTGTAGGCAAGTTGCAGATGATACGCCGAGCCAAATAGTTTTCAATAACATCAAACACTTTGATTTCTGTATCAACAGAAAAATTGTTCTCCTTGGCATATCTCATAAAGCCTAAATAATAAGGCATAACCGTTGACGTGCCAACAGTATTGAGTTCCTGAAACTTGTATTTTAAGTAAACATTATCCGTCTTCTCTTTTTTGAATTGGTCATAATAGTCAGCGTATTCAAGCATCTCGCGAAGAATATCGCCCCTATCAAGGTTTGAGATTTCGGCAAACTTTTTAAACTCTTTGTAAAGGTTGTCGATTTTACATATACGCCTTAACTTGATGGTCAAGTAGTCTCTTATAAACATTGTTGGCGCATAGTCTGTGAAAACCTCAATCTTGTTCCAATAGTCGTTGTAATACTTTTCTTGTATGTCTGGCTGCAAAGACATTAATAGATAATTCCTGATTTTGTCGGCTTCCTCCAAATCTTTTCCTGTGGAATTCAAACTTTCGAAAATCAG
This sequence comes from Bacteroidales bacterium UBA3824, assembly GCA_002393195.1. Lineage (GTDB taxonomy): Bacteria > Bacteroidota > Bacteroidia > Bacteroidales > UBA3824 > UBA3824. The sequence goes on from DGIK01000167.1 coordinate 26,577, forward strand.
TTGTGCGTCATCGTTTTCATTAAGTTTAATGTCGATAATCACAAGTTTTTCGATTGCCGACAAATAATCCTCCAACGAAAGGTCGTGTTTTTTGATCCAACCAACAAAAAGATTAAAGTTTCGCGTTACATTACTACCTTTAACATACTCATTTTCACCCTTAAACAGCAATGCATCGAAAGCATCCATATCATTCTTGATGGGTTTCAGTTTTATCTTTCTGTCCGAAGAATATTCATCTACCAAATATTTACCGTATATTTTCTTTACCGAAACTTCATTTTCATATTTCAACTCACCCTTTTTAGCAAGCTTATATAAAGCAATAAGCAACAGAGATATTGTTGTAATTCTCTGTTGTCCGTCGATGATAAATATGTTAGAACTCGTCAGACTTTGCTGTTTAGAAACAATGCTACCAAAAAAGTGATTCTGCCTTTTCGGGTCTTTCAACTTAATCAAATCACTGAAAAGCTGTTCACAATGTTCCTCTTTCCAATCATAGTTTCTCTGATACAACGGTATCGTGAAACTTGAATTGATCGCAAGTATCTGAGTTAATGGTTTTTCGTGTCCTTCCATAGTTTAAATGATGTGTTTATACACGACAAATATACGGATTATTATGATACGATGTTCATCTTGCGCGGTATTTTTTATTACAATTCGTTTTATTTTGAACCTGTGCAAAAACAGCACAAGTTGTATTATGCAAAATTTGCATATTACAACGTGTAAATTTTCAATTCTTTTCCTTACCTTTGTCCTCGCTTCGGAAGGAGTCGCCGTGATATTTATGCAGCCCTCGGAAAGCGTTTATTTGTTATGAGTTGGATTTTTCTTATTGCCGCAGGGCTGTGCGAAACGGCCTTTACATTTTGCCTCGGCAAGGCTAAAATTTCGACTGATGATGCCCAATGGTGGGCGTGGATTTCAGCGTTTGGAGTGTTGTATGTTTTGAGCGCGGTGCTTTTGGCAAAGGCGGTGCAAGGCATTTCGGTTGGCGTTGCTTACCCCGTGTGGACGGGAATCGGCGCGGTGGGCGCAGTGCTAATTTCGATTTTTGTGTTCAAAGAGCCGGTTTCGTTTTGGAAAATATTCTTCCTCTCCACGCTTATCGCCTCGGTGGTAGGGTTGAAAAGTGTAGAATAGATGATAAAAATGCGTAAAGTTTTTTTGCTGATAATAAACAGATTGTTTCTTTTTGCAAAAAAGAACAATATGCTTAATCTTAGCCGACATATACCGCCAAAAATTCGTTCGGTAGCCGAGAAATCCGCCCGAAGGCACTTCCTGATTGACAAATTGAAGGAAGAGAAATGCTTTTGGAGTTATGCTCCGGGGTTTGCAGACAGCGACGTGCCCGATGAAATTATCATCGAAAAAACGCTTGTTTACTTGGATTTGGACGAAATCAAGGTACTTTTTGAACTCTATGGCAAACAAACGGTTAAGCGTGTTTGGCTCGAACGTCTCGTGCCGCAAGGCGATTATCTCTATACACTCAACAGGTTTTTCGCGTGGTTCTATTTCCGCGTCAAAAAACCGGATATGTATGTCAGGAGTATGGCAACGAGGATATTGAATAGGAGGATGAAATGAACCCCATCTATAATGTAACGGCAGAGGAAATTGAAATGTATATGAAAAGTGTTTTGGAGCTGACAGAGAAAAAACACTTGTAGTCGCCGTGATATTTTTGCAAAAAAGAATAATACAACCGACAAATACCGTCAAAAACAATTGTTAACAAACGTTATAACTCCCCAAAACTCAAAAAAAAATCGAGTTTTGGGGAGTTATAATTTTTAAATAGTTCGATAAATCAAGTAGTTACATCAAAAATGCTTCAAAAATTTTCTTCAAATATTACTTATTAAACTCCCCCAATATCTCCTTGAACTCCTGCGGTATCATCGACAATATCTTATCGACAATCGGTTGCGGAATATCCTTGTAAAACGCCTCCGCAATGCCGCCGGTGATGCAGACGAGAGTGTCGGTGTCGCCGCCAAGCGACACTCCAAGACGGATGGCAGATTCAAAATCCTTGCTCTCCAAAAATGCAATCATCGCCTCGGGCACAGTGCCTTGACACGAACCGTCGTGATGATATTTTGGGCGGATTTCATCACAAGTGCGGCTGAGGTCGTAGCCGAAAGTTTTTTCGATGTAATCCTTGATTTCCTGCTTAGACTTGCCGGTACGTCCGAGGAAAATAGCCGCAGCCGTCGCCTGTGCGCCCTTGATACCTTCGGGGTGATTGTGTGTGATTTCGGCGGAACGTTTTGCAATCTCCAATGTCTCCTCCAACGTGTCGAACGCCCAACCAACAGCCGAAACGCGCATCGCCGAGCCGTTGCCCCAAGAATTGTAAGGACGGCGACCAGTTTTCAGGCTTCCGTCCGTATTCTTGTCGCGATAGACATTCAGATGTTCAGGGTAAAACAGCCACCTCACATAGCCGCCACCATATCCGCCCATTGGGTTTGGATAACGCTTGCCAAAATCCACAAGACATTCCTCCAATTTCTCCAATGTATGCTGCTTGTCGATAACGAGCCATTTTGCCACCGCCACCGTCACAATAGAATCGTCGGTAAATTCGCAACGCGGGTCAAACAGTTCAAAATCAACCGACTTATGGTTGTTGAACTCGTAGATAGAGCCCACCGTATCTCCTATAACTGCACCTAATATCATAGCAATTCGTTTTTAATTTGTGTAAATATAACGCACAAAAATATGCAATTATTATCATACATACAAAAAAAACTTCCCGAACTGATGACGTCCGAGAAGTTTTATAATTAATATGAAAATTACACACATTATTTCTCAAATTCGGTGTCCTTGACATACACCTTGTAATCCTTAATCAAACCGGGATTGCCTTTTTCGGCGCGGGGGATAATGCGGATGGCTTTTAGGGTTTCGGATTTGCCCATATCGATTACAACAGCGTGCGGGAAAGCAACGTTGTCCACCGTCTGCCAATACGTGGATTCTTGGAGGTCGTAAAGTTTGTCGGCGGTGTATTCGCCAGAACGGGTTTCCTCGCTGTCGGCATACCAGATAGACCAATCTTTGCGGTTGATGATTTTGCCATTTTTGTCGATGGCATCCACCTCGGCAAAAGAAGTGATATTGTCGCCAGTGAAATTGTTGAGGGCTTCTATACATAGGTAACGACCCGAAGCAAGTTGCTTAAATTCAACCACTTGCGGCTGTGCAATATTTTTTAGCGTACCTTCAATGGTGGGTTGCAGGTTAGAGAGGTTGAGTTTTTCGCCATCCTTGCGGTGAGTCTGCGGAACGGAAACACGCAATTCGTCGAGAATAGGCTTGTCAAGACCTTTGACAGTCGGTTTTTCAGGGCCAAGAATGTCCAAAACTACAATCTCGTTGTCGCCTTTCTTCAACCAGCAGCCCGGCATATAGAGTGTTTGCTGAGGTCCAATGTTCCAAATCCTGCCAATTGCGTGGCCATTGACCCACACAAAGCCTTTGCCCCAAGTAGAAAAATCGAGGAACGTATCTTCGGGCTTGTCGAGGGTGAAGACACCTTTGTAATACGCCGGTTTTGACGATGCTTTAATATCATCATAATTCTTATCAAGAGCAAAGTCATAATCCAAAGGCAACGAATATATCTGCCAGTTTTTCAACGCATTACCATCAATAGAGACAGACTTTGTAATGCCTTTGCGGTCGTGGATTGATTTGTCGAAATTCACACGTCCCAAAGCCTCCACGTAAATATCAAGCACGTCGCCTTTGCGAATGTTAGCGGGCAAGGTGAAAGTAAATTCGCCTTTCCTGCGGTCGAGTTCGGCGATTTTGTTGCCATTGACAAATACCAAGGCATAATCGTGAACCTCGTCAATATGGAGCACCGAACCTTTTTTGTAGTCGGCATCCATAGTCTTGCGATAGAGTACAGAGCCAAAACCTTGATTGAGTTTCTCCATAGAAACAATATTTTCAGACTCGACGGCAACAGGCAAATTGTCAAAAACTTCTGCCGACTTACTTAAAGTAAATTCGGGGATTGTTGACGATGGAATTTGAGCGGGAATATCAGCCAATTGCTCTCCGTCGGAGAGGTGCTTAGACATCATTTCGCGCAGCAAATTGAATTTGGGCGTTACCTGTCCATTTTCGGAGATGGGCGCGTCGTAATCGTAAGACGAACACATCGCGCTGTATGCCGGATTGTTGGCACCGCCCCAATACCCGAATGTAGTGCCGCCGTGCGTCATATAAAGGCTGAAAGAGATGTTTTTCTCAATCATTTCTTCAAGGCCGCTTACCATCACGTCGGCGGGGCGGGTTTCGTGCGGACGACCCCAATGGTCAAACCAACCGCTCCAAAATTCGCTGCACATCAGAGGCGTATTTGGACGAAGTTCTTTGAGTTTTTTGAACTGCGCGTCGATGTCGCTGCCAGTGCCAAAATTGACAGTCCAAAGAAGGTCGTCGAGAGCATTGTTGGTGAAATTGCTGCTCCAATCACATTGAAAGAGAGGTACTTCATTGAATCCCGACTTTCTTACAATATCGCGGATGGCGGAGATGTAAGGCTTGTCGGTGCCGTAACTGCCGTATTCGTTTTCCACCTGCACCATTATGATGTTGCCACCTTTGGTGATTTGGAGCGGCGACAGTTGCTCGCCCACTTTTGCCATAAACTTTTCGACGTGGTTCATATAATCAGCGTCGAGGGTGCGTAGGCTAATGCTATCGTTTTTGAGCAACCACCACGGCAGACCGCCCATCTCCCACTCCGCGCAGACGTAGGGACCGGGGCGCACGATGATGTACATACCGTTTTTCTGCGCAAGGCGGCAAAATTCGGCGATGTCTTTGTTGCCCGAAAAATCAAATTTGCCCTCCTCCATTTCGTGGTAATTCCAAAAAATGTAAATGCACAATGTATTCATACCCAACGCTTTGCACATTTGGATACGATTTTCCCAATATTCCTTGGGGATGCGCGAATAATGGATTTCGGCGGCCTTGACGAGAAAAGGCTTCCCATTGAGCAGGAAAGTCTTGTCGCCGGGCGCGAACGAGCCATTTTTTGTGGATTCGCCACAACTGCCAAGCAGAAGGATGGCTGTCAATAATAATAGTAGGATTCTTGTCATATTTTTGCGTAATAATTGTGTTAAAAATAATTAGTCCATCACTACCGTTACCACGCTCTTGGGTGGCACAGAAACGCATTTGCCGTTGGTGGAGCAACTCTGCAACTTGCAGCCGGCATCGCCGTTGGTCAAATAAATCCCATTAACCTTACGCGGAAATTTCAGGATTTCCTCTTGGTCTGAATAATTGATGACAACGCTTACAATGCTGCCGTCAGGATTGCGGAATGCACTTGCCATCAGGCCTGCGGGTGATTCGGCGACAGAAAGTTTGATGGCGATGCGCTTGGCGTTAGGCTTAATATAACGGCTGTAATTGCCTAAGCACCAAAGCAATCGGCTGTCGTAGAGTTTGCCATTGTCGATTGTTTCCTGTCCAAAATCTTCCAACAATCCGTCCTTGTAGTCCTCCCCTATCGCACGCCACCATTGCCAAGATGCAGCATTGGCGTACACAAGGTCGTGATGAATCCAACGCGCCACATACAACGCCGTCTTCATTGTGGTATCGTAGCCGCCACCACCGCCAATCTCCTCGTCGTTGCTCATTACGCATTGTTCTGTCATCCAAAACTTTACAGAAAATTTTTGCAACGTATCGCGCAAATTCTCACGCATAGCGCGCATATAGTCGAGCGGCGTATTGGTCCAATAGCCGTGTCCAGCAATCATTTTTTCTACGTGACTTAGCCCCAATACGTTGGACGCGCTGTCAGCGTTGAAAAGAGTCTGAATGGCATACCCTCTGTCCACACCGGTCTGATGAGTAGATACCATAGCGCGGTAGTCGGACGATTCGTTTACAAGTATCTTGGTATCAAGATTTTCCGCAGTCAAAGCCTTGTCGATAAGCCTTGTGAGTTTTGCGATTTCGGCATTGGTAGCGGGAGAGCCTTCTTGTTTGGGACCTTGCCAATTCCAATGTCCGTCGGGTTCGTTGACGGGGCAGATGTAATTGATTGTAATGCCGTGCTTTTCTTTGAGACCCTTGATGGATTTGGCAATGTAATCGGCAAACTGTCCGTAACATTCGGGCTTCAAGTTCAACGTGCCTCCCCTACCCGTGTTGGTGGCGAGTCCGTTTTGAGTGAAATACACCGGAGGCGAATTGAGAAACGCCACGAAAGTTGTAACACCTCGTTTTTGCGCCTCCTTCATAAAGTCGATCTGCGCCTTCTGCTTGGAAAAATCCCACGAACCATCCGGCAACAGGAACGATTCGGTGCGCGTCATTGGCTGTATCTGGGCACTATCGCCCTGAAACGCACTGCCTGCACCGAGATTAAACCGCCAGATATTCAGCCCAATACCCTTGTCGTGCGAGAAGAGCAAATCGGCGGCTTTCGTCACGGTTTCCGATGGCCATTGGTCGGTGGCTTGTATGGTCCACGCATCCGACGCCCCAAAACCGTCGATAGTCTGAAACTCTTGACTTTCATCTATTTCAACGCTCTGAGTGAAAGGTGCGCTACAAGATGCCGCCAACAGCAACAATGGAAGTATATACAATTTTTTCATAGCATTTTCAATATTATAAAGACACAGAGTCCACTGAGATGAACAGATGGGCTCTGTGTCTTGAAATTATTTGCAATATACCACTGTCGTCACCGACTTTGCGGGTACTACAACATTGCCGTCCGACATATTGGTACGTTCGAGTTTTTTGGTCTCGTCGGTCACGAAACGCAACACCTTGTTAGCACCGTCAAAACCTGTTACAGTGGGGTTTACGCGGATTTTCTGGTCGCCAAGGTTGGTATAGACAGCCACCAAAGTATTGCCGTCGCCCGATATGAATGCTGTGCCAACAAACGACTTGTCGGTGCCACAATTCATATCGACACGCTTGTAGCCTGGACGCACGAAACGGCTGTAATTGCCAAGTACATATAGATTTGCATTATCCTTCCAATTAGCTCCGCCGGTGATGTCGTCGTAGGTGTCGTGGTAATCCTCCACGTCCGCGCCGAGTTTGATGAGCCAAAAACGGTTTTTCTGGCTCCAACGTTCCTGTCCCCATACCGTCCAATAACTCCAAGACGAAACATTAGCCCACACCAAGTCAGAATAGATGACGCGCGCGAGGAACAAGGCATTGTCGATGTATTTGGCCTCGGCGAGACCGGGATAATTGTCGGTAGCGGCATATTCGTCGAGCATACTCCATTCCGTCTGCCAAAGTCCTATGCCGTGGCTCTTAGCCTCGTTGTAAGCCTTGGAACGGTACGATTCGAGAGCGTCCCAGTTGCGGTCTTCCCAATAAGAATGGGCTGCCACAACCTTGTGGACGTGGGAGAGTTCGGCGATGGAATTTTCGCCACTGCCAAAAAGCTCCGAAATCTGGCTACCGCTGTTGGCGTATTCGTTGCTGCTGTATGTGGCAGACCATTTGCCAGCCTCCGGGACAACGATTTCGGTTTTCTGAGAGCCGAGTTTTTCGTCGAGTATTTTTACGAACTTGGCGATTTCGGAGTTTCGCCAACTGCTGCCTTCCTGACCGCCTGCCCATTCGTATTGAGGTTCGTTGAGGGGCGAGATGTAGTCGATATTGATGCCATTGTCAGTGAAATGCTTGGAAACTTCCGCCAAGTATTCGGCAAATTTTTCGTAGCCTTCTTCGGTAAGGTTTACATCGTCGGTCTTGTCGTCGAAAGCCTTGCCATTTTTAGTCCAGAATACAAGCGGCGAATTGGAGAACAACAGCATCTTTTCCACGCCGTATTTCTTCGCCTCTTCCATAAAGTAACGCTGACCAACACATTTGGACCAGTCGTAGGTAGTGCCGTCGGATTTGAGGTAACATTCAGCACGGCGGGTAACGTCTTCGAGTTTTGAGTCGTCGCCCTGCTCTGCGCTGCCCGCACCGAGGTTGACGCGCCACATCGAAAGTCCGATGCCTTCCACGCTGCCGTCGCTCAATGTGTCCTGCGAAAAGAGGAGTTTTGCCATCTTGTCCTTGTCGGCATACTTGGTGCCAACATATTCGCCAAGCCAACAATCCGACGCTCCAAAGCCCTCGATAGTCTGGAACACATTTGCAGTGTTGATTGCTACTGCGATTTCGTCGTCGGCGCGCTCATCAGCTGTATTGACCACCTTCCAATTTGACTTAGGAGACTCGTCGCCACCGGGATTGTTGGAGGGGTCGTTGTTTGAGGGTTGATTGTTGCGTTTGGCAAGTTCTTCGGGGGTGAGCGCAGTGTTGCTCTCGTCGGGCATGATGTCGTCATGGTCGCAGGATACCATACCGGCGGCTATCATTGATGCTATTATCATTGCTGATATTTTTTTCATTGCTGTAAATAAGAGAGTTAAACAAAAAACTAATAACCAGGGTTTTGCACAAGGCTTCCGTTGCTCTGTACGATTTCAGTATTGGGAATCGGGAAGAGTTCGTCGCGGTTTTCCTTGAAGTCGTAACCCTCGTTTTGAGGTTCAATGAGGTTGGTGGTCTCAAATTCGTCGGTGGATGTTTCCGTATTGTATTTCACCCACGTTCCATTGGGGCCAAAGAGGTTGCAAACCACTTTCTTGCCGTTGCTGTCGGTCCAGCGGCGGATGTCGTAGAGACGGTTGCCTTCGAAGGCGAGTTCCAATCGGCGTTCGAGGCGGATAGCCTGTTTGAGGTCGTTGCCAGAGGCGGTAACGTCGGCAAGATTGACGCGGGTGCGCACTTGGTTGAGATACTTGCGAGCCTCATCGTCCTTGCCGAGTTGGTTCTTCACTTCGGCAGCCATCAGGAGGATGTCGGCATAGCGGAGCAGACGGTAATTCAAGGCGATATGGGGCGCGTCGTAATTGCCCTCAATGCGTCTTGCCTGAGGGATGTAGAGTTTTGCGTTCACGCGGCCGCATTTGTGCTTGGAGGGCGACACCTGATATGGGAAAATGCTTGCGTCGGTCTCGTTGGGGATAGAGGTTGCGCCGTGCTTGATGATGGTGCAGAATTTGCGGATGTCGTCGCCCGCTGCAGTGTAGGCGTTTTCAAGGTCAGACGAGGGACCGCCCCACGACCAGCCGCTGTCGTCACGACTGCCAGCCACTACCGAAATCCTTTCGCCAACGCTGTAAGAAATGTCGCCGGAGGTCTGGATTTCAAACACGCCTTCCACGCTGTTGTTGTAATCCATATTCCAAACCTTAGAGAAATCGTCCAAAAGGTCGTATTCGCCGCTTTTGATTACTTCGTCGAGATATTTCTCTGCCTCGGCGTATTTCTCGTGGTAGAGGTAGGTCTTGGCAAGGAAGCCCATAGCCGCGCCCTTGGTGGCGCGACCGAGTTCGCCATTATTGACGGTTTCGCTGCGAAGCGGAAGGTATTCTATCGCCTCGAGAAAGTCTTTCTCTATCTGAGTATAAGTCTCGTCCAATGTGGCGCGGGCAACAGTCTTGCCATCTTCCACCACCATATTGAGCACCAACGGAACGCCGCCAAAATTCTTCGCCAATTCAAAGTAAGAATAGGCGCGGATGAATTTGGCCTCCGCCATCATACGGTTTTTCTTGTCTTCGCTTATCGACGAGACAGTAGGCACATACTCCAATACCGTGTTGCAACGGTGGATGCCCTTGTAACGGTATTGCCAGAAATTGGAGAGAGTGCCGCTCGTGGTCTTGCCCTGATAGAGAACAAGGTCGTCGTAGCCGTCCTGACTCTGTGTGGTGTTGTTCATCCAGCCGTCGTCGGTAGCCATATCGGCAAGGATGTAGGTGTTGTATATCTGCCACCAATCGTCGTAAGCCAATGTCTGATAGCAGCCATACACCTGTGCCAAGCACTCTTTCTCGTTGTTGAAGTAGTTGTCGAGAACCTGCGTACCCTTGACGTCCTGTGTCAAGAAGTCCTCGGTGCAGCCGGCAAATCCCATCGCCGCTGCCAATATGCTGTATTTGATAATATTTTTCATCGCTTTCTGTTTTTTTATTTTCTCTCACGGAGGCACTGAGCACACGGAGGGGAGATTTTTAGAGATTCCTTATCTCCGTGGTCTCCGTGTCTCCGTGAGAGATATTTTAATATCTCCGTGAAAGGATTTTAGAAGTTAAGATTTACACCGAACAAGAACACCTTTGTATTCGGGTAAGCTACGCCGTCGATGCCGCTTTCGGTAACAGAGCCGGTGGCAGCGGTCTCGGGGTCAAATCCGCTGTATTTGGTGATGGTGAATAGGTTTTGAGCCGAGAGCGAAAGGCGGAGCGTGCCGATGCGGAGCTTGCTCTTATCGAAGGTGTAGCCTATCTGCATCTGCTTGCAGCGGAGGTAAGAGCCGTTTTCCACAAACCAATCGCTTACTGTGGTGAAGTTTTTATTGGCATCGTTGTAAGAGAGGCGGGGAATGTCGGTGTCTTGACCTTCGGTGTGCCAAGCGTCGTTGTAAGTGCCTTCCCAAACATTCTGACCCGAAACACCTGAATAGTAGCCTTTGGTCTTATTGAAAATCTTGTTGCCCATTGTGCCGTAGAAATTCATCGAGAAGTCCCAATTTTTGTAACTTGCGCCAAGGTTGACGCCAAGATACATCTTCGGAAAAGCGTTGCCGAGGTAAGTCTTGTCGTCGTTGTCTATCTTGCCATCGTTGTTGCGATCCACAAAAATCAAGTCGCCTGGCTGTGCGTAAGGCTGCAAAGCGTCGCCGTGCTCGTTGGTGTAAGACGCCACCTGCTCCCAATTCTGGAAAATGCCAGCCGTCTCAAAACCGTAGAACCTCGAAATCTCAGCATCGGATTCGTTCTTGATGATGTAGTCGCCATTGAAACCGCCGGTCAGGATAGGATCGGAAGTGCCGAGGTCTTTTGCCTTGTTTTTAACGCCGGAGAGGTTGACACCCACTTCGTATTTGAAGTCGCTCCTGATGTTGTCTTTCCAATTGAGAGAGAGTTCCCAGCCATTGCCCTCCATAGAGCCAACGTTGGTCCATACTTCGCCAGCCCATTCGGGATAGCCGAGGATGGCAAGGTGAGCCTCCTTCAAGAGCATATCGGAAGTCTTCTTCTTGTAGAGTTCCAATGTGGCGGTGAGACGGTCGTTCAAGAAGCCCATATCAATACCGAAGTTGTAATCCTCCACGGTCTCCCACTGGATGTTAGGATTGGCGGTAGAGCCTACAACGGTAGCCGTGGTGGTCTCGCCGTTGATTACATAATACGTAGTGCCAATGGTGGAGAGGTAGGCAGAATTGTCGATAGACTGGTTGCCGACCTTGCCCCAGCCGAGGCGGAGTTTCAGGTTGGAGAAGATGTTTTGCGATTTCATAAACTCCTCGCCCGTTACCCTCCAAGCAGCGGATATAGCGGGGAATGTGGCGAATTTCTTGCCTTCGGGAAACTTGCTTGAACCGTCGAAACGGATGCTTGCCGTCACATAATAACGCGAATCATAATTGTACATCACGCGGCCGAGGTACGACACGAGCGTGGAAAAACTGTCGGAGCCAGACGACTTTTCGTTTTCGGTGCCAGCAGATACGTAACGGAGGTTTTCGTTGTTGGACGGCACGGCGTCGCGGCTGCCAGTGAGCCAATAATTAGAGAATTTCTCCATCGTGTAGCCAACCATCGCGTTGACATTGTGTTTTTCAGCAAAAATTTTCTGATAATTGAGGGTGTTGGTCCAGTTCCAATCGTTCCAAGTGTTCATCGTGCGCGAAGCATTGGAAGTTTCCTGTTTTTCGAGGTTGTCGATGTAAAATTCGGGCGCAAAACCGTTGCTTACGCGGAACCTCGCATTGTCGCCAAACTGAGTGCGGAATGTAAGACCCTTGATGATTTCTACGCTCAAATACGGATTCATCAGCAATCCATATTCGTCGCTGTGTCCGGTCTGACGTTTGAGGTTGGCGACGGGATTGTGTTCCTGATTGTTGTGCGAACGCTCGTACCAAGAATATTCATTGTCGATGTCCTTCCAGTCGGAGCGGAAAATCGGCGTGGTGGGATCCATAGCCATTGCAGCACCCATAAGGCCGGGAGTGTCGTCCCAGCGTTCGAGTTTCGGAGAGAGTTCGATGCCGAGTTTAAAACGATTTTTCTCGTCAAAAGTGTATTCGGTGTTGATGCGTCCGGTGAACTTGTCCCACCAGCCGTAATTGTAGTGGGAGTGCGAACGGTAATATCCAAACGAGCCGCTGTAAATAAGCTTGTCGCTGCCGCCTTGGAAAGAGAGGTTGTAATTTTGGGTCATAGCGTACTTGTCAACGGTTTCGCCCCACCAGTCGGTGCCTTCGGCGTCGGTGATGTTGTTGATACCGTTGTATGCAGCCACCTGATTGTCATTGGAATAGCGAGCCTTAAACACTTTTTCGTATTCGGAAGCCTTAGCCATACCGGGGTCGCCTATCACGCTCAGACCGAGCGACGAGGTGAATTGGAATTGGGTCTTGCCCTTCTTGCCTTTTTTGGTGGAGATAAGCACAACGCCGTTGGATGCCCTTGTACCGTAGATGGCGGATGCAGAAGCATCTTTAAGCACCTCCATACTCTCGATGTCTTCGGGATTGAGGAAGTTGATATTGTCGCCTACGGGCATACCGTCCACGACGTAGAGTGGGTTGGAGCCGTTGACAGTGGTGACACAGCGGATGATTACCCTCGGAGATGCGCCCGGTGCGCCAGTGGAAGAAATCTGTACGCCGTTCACCTTGCTCTGCAATGCGTTCATAGCGTTGCCCGAATTGAAAGAGGTAATGTCGTCGCTCTTGACGGTGGAGATACTGGAAGTCAAGTCGGATTTCTTGGCAGTACCGTAGCCGATTACCACTACTTCGTCGAGTCCCTTGGTGTCTTCCACGAGGACGAAGTTGATGGTCTTGTCGCTATTGACAATCTCCGACTGGCTCACAAAGCCCAGCATCGAACATTCTATCGTGGCGCCATTGGCGACGGAGATTCTGAAATTGCCGTCGATGTCGGAAATAGTGCCGTTGGTAGTGCCTTTTTCCATAATGACGGCACCGAGCAGAGCCTCGCCGTTCTGGTCTGTTACCGAACCCTTCACCGAAACATTCTGGGCAAAGGCGCAGACCGCAAACAGCATCATTGTGATTAATGATAATATCTTTTTCATACTTATAATGTTATAATATTCAACTAATTATTTGGATGGAACTATCTTCATACGACCCAAATGGGTGTCGAAAATGATGTCGTAGTTGCCTGACTTGGGGATGGAAAGTTTGGCGTGGTTGCCCACTTCCACCTCATTGTTGTATTTATTGGCCTGCGCCTCGTAAGCGGGGTTGGCGTATTGTCCCACATACCTCCAAATATCGGGTTCTGTTTCGGTGGCAGCCTCAGGTTTCCAAGTACAATAATCCCACCAGCCGTCGTGGTGCCAGTTGTGCGGGTGGAACTCGAAGTTGCCTTTTTCGAGATGATAATTGAGGATTTGGATAATGTGCTTGTTTTGCGGATTGTACTCGAAGAAGTCGGTAACGTTGCGCGGATTGTCGGTCATAATGCCCACATTAAAATCTTGCCACCAAGCGTCGGAGGTTTCCCATTCGCCAGTTTCCTTGTTCCAAATGCCGGAGCACCAAGTATTGAGGCTTGCCGTGCCCAGCTTGTGCGGGATGGGGTCTGCCGCGTCGTCAACAGTGTAAGTGCTTGTGGTGTAAGTGCCTTGCTTTGTGTTGAATACAATTTTGTAATAGACACCTGCCTGGTCGAGCACGATGGGCTGAGCCTGTGCGGGGTCGGGGGTAAACATTGCGGCGTTGGACGGGTCAGTGCCAAAACAGATGGGTTCAAAGGAGTTTTTCTGCGGCATAAAACGTACCTTGGTGCCAGCCGCTGCATTATAATAGAGAGCAGTGTATTCAAATTCTCCGCTATGGTCAATCAACATCGGCACACCGCAAACGTCGGAAATAAGGTCTGCCTCTGTCTCTACGTCACAGAGATACATACGGTCGTAGTCTTTGAGTTCGCCCTTGGAGATTGTGATTTCCTTCTCCACCTTGTTGTTGTAGGCGTCGTAGGCGGCAATTACACCCTTGTAGTCGCGGTTTTCGTCGCCGAGGGAGATGGTCTTCTTGTACTCGTAGGTCTTGGAGTCGTTGGTGATGTCCTCGTTGATATTGAGGTCGGGAAAACTTACCGTCACACGCTGTATCACCCTATTGTCAGACACGGCAAACTTGAAATTGAACGCGCTCATAATCACGTTGATTACCTCGCCCGGCTCCTGCGTGAACTTCGGGTCGGTGAAGTCGCCGTCCATATTGGCATTGAAGGTAACAGCAGAAACATTGCCCACCAAATCCTCCACAGTGATAAGGATGGGGAACGCCTCGGTTTTGAGAGAGTCGGGAGCGGTGATGCCGTATTCGAGATTGTAGGTCTTTACGGTGTCGCCGTAGATGCGCAGGATGTCTATCGTCTTATTAAGATAGAGATCCTTGTTTTGGAGATTGATGGCCTTGATGCCGTCGGCGTCGTCCACCTTGGCCTTCACCACGAACTTCCTGGCAAACTCCCAGTGTATTTCGTCAGCTTCGAGAGCGATGGTCGGCTTTTGGTTGTCAACGGCGGAAAATTCGTCGTCGTCGCCACAGCCGGTGTTTGCGGCGCACACTGCAAGCAGCGCGGAGGCAGCAAACATTTTGATTATATTACTTTTTTTCATTTGACAAATTGAGATTCGTTTAACAAAAAATTTACCGTAAATTTACATCAACAAACGCAAAAGTTAGCACCCTCAAATCGTGCAATCACCCTACCCTAATCGTGCAAAAAAGGGGTTCTAATCGTGCAAAATACAACATTGCACGATTACAAAACCAAATATTGTACTCAAAATATTTCGCAGACAGATTTTTATTTATATATTTGCGGTATTGGTCTGTTAACATAACTAACAAGATACAAATATGAACTCAGCCAAACTTAAAATATTGACGGCTCTTATGCTCCTGCTGCCAGCAACGTCCATTGCACAGAGGTATTCTGTCCGCAAAATCACTACTGACGACGGTCTGAGCAATAGCTGCGTCGTGAGCATAGCACAAGACAAGGCCGGCTACATCTGGATAGCCACAGAAGAGGGTCTCAACCGTTATGACGGCAATTCTTTTGAAAGATTCTACAAGAACGACCCCGACAACTCCCTGAGCGGCAACGAGCTCAATTGCATCCTGGACGACCCTCGCGACTCGGTGCTGTGGATAGCGACGCAGAGGGCGGGGCTCAATTCTTTCAACTACAAGACGAGGCAATTCAACGTATTCCTGCCGCGCCACGACCAGCCCGACGGCATTTCGAGCGAGGCAATCACCAAGATAAGCCCCGCCAAAGACGGCAACATCTGGATTGCGACATATTGGGGCGGCGTTGACTATTACGACAAGGCGAGCGGCATTTTCACGCATTACGGCAAGGCCACCGTCCCCGGCTGGTGCGACGGACACATCTGGACTGTCACAGAAAATTTCAAAAATTCGAGGATTTACATCGGCTACAATGAAAACGGAATGGCATATTATGACCGCGCCCGCAAGGTTTACAAGACCTTTGCGCACGACGACCACGACCCGCTCTCGCTGCCGCACAACGAGGTGCTGTCGCTGCTTGCCGACAGCCTCGGGCGCGTATGGGTAGGCACACGCAAGGGCTTGGCGCGTTTTGACGAAAAGACAGAAACCTTCCTGCGGTTAGACACCATATCCGCCATCGCATCCAAAGCGGTGTTCGACATCCGCCTCTCCCACGACAACAATCTGTGGCTCGCCCTCGAACTTGGCGGCATTGCAATCATCGACCTCGACAACAATTACAAATGCACCGTTATCCGCGAAGGCGACCAGGGGCTGTCGGGCAATTCGGTAAGATGCATAGCCTTTGATAATTACCACAACATTTGGGCTGGAATTTGGAACGGCGGAGTCAATTTCCTCGATCCACACGGCAATCTCTTCGACGGGTACAATTCCACGGAGTGCAAGAGCGTACTATCGTGCTGCACCGACTGCAAAGGACGCCTGTACGCGGGGACGGACGGAGGCGGTATATGCGTTTTTGAAAACAGAAAGCCCACCCGTATTTTCGACAGCGAACACGACGACCTGCCATCCAACTTTGTGCAGGCGGCTTTTGCTGACGCCAATGGCACTCTGTGGTTTGGAATGTACAAGAGCGGCATTGTGTATTACGACCATAAAACCCAAAAATTCCACAAAATACTTCCTCGCGAATACGAACACGCCGACGTAAGGGGCATCGCACAAAAAGACAACGACAACATTCTCGTAGCCACCGACAATGGCATTATGACAATCAACATTGTGGATAAAAAAATGTCGTCGTGCCAGCAACTCCCGCACGGCGACATCAGATGCCTGCTCCGAGATTCAGACGGCGACATCTGGGCTGGCACTTTTGGCGGAGGTCTGTTTGTACTTGACACAACACTCAACGTATCAAGACATTACGTAACACAAAACCATTTTCCCTCCAATACCATCAACCACATCCTCGAAGCCTCCGACGGGCGCATCTACGTAGCCACAGGCGAAGGCTTAGCCGTATTTAATAGCCATACCGACACGTCGTACACCGTATATGGCAAGCAGCACGGTCTCTACAATTCGCACATCCGCGCCGTCATCGAAGACGCATCCCAAAACATCTGGATAAGCACCAACAGCGGCATTTCGTGCCTGCTGCGCGGCGGCGGAGTTAGAAATTTTGGCCCGCAATACGGCATACCCACAGCAGGATTCTCATCGGGCGCAGTCACCGAAATGCCCGACGGCAAAAAAGTGTTTGGCTCGGTGCAGGGGTTGACGACGTTTTATCCACACGATGTGCTTGATAGCAGGCAGTTGCCGCCCGCCAAGATAGGGATGGTAAAGGTCTATATATCCGACGGTCAAAATCACACCATACGCACATCGCCCATCCCCGGCGACAACAAGATAACACTCTTGCCGCCCGAAAACAATTTTGCATTATCCTTCTACACCGACAATTATTCTTGCGCCCCGATAGTGCAATACGCCTGCAAACTCGAAGGGTTGGACAACGGATTTTACCCAGTGAGCGACGCGCAAAACGTGATGTTCCGCAACGTTGCACCCGGACGCTACACCCTCAAAGTGAAGACAAGATTCTGCTCATCAGACTACGCCGACACCACCACCGACCTCATCATCACCGTGTTGCCGCCCTGGTACAAGACTCTCGCCGCCAAGATAATATACGTGCTGCTCACATTGGGAGCAATATTCTTATCATTCAAGTCGTACAAACTGCGTGTCAACATCCGCGCACAACTCAAAACCGAACAAGAAACACGCAAGCGTCAGGACGCCCTCAACGAGGAAAAAATGAGATTCTACACCAACGTCGCCCACGAGATACGCACGCCGCTCAGCCTCATCGCCGGGCCAATAGAAGACCTATCCGCCGACTCTACCCTACCCCAGCCCGTCCTCGAAAAACTTGCGCTCATCAACCGCAGCAGCCACCAATTGATGAAACAGATCAACAACCTCCTCGACTTCCGCAAGACCGAGACCAACAATATGCAACTACATCTGACCACCGACCGGCTCGACGAAGTAGTCAACGACATCGCCCTCAAATATTCGGCCCTCAGCGGCAAGGAAGACGTGGACATTTCATTCAGCTGCGACGGCTACAACTACGAAATGCCAATAGACCGCGACTGCATCACCACAATACTCGACAATCTCATCAACAATTCCATAAAATACACCGAAAAGGGATTTATAAAAATATCGCTTTCCCACGCCGGCACGTTTGCAAAAATAGGCGTGGAAGACAGCGGATGCGGCATTTCGCAGGAAGCACTGCCCCACATTTTCGACCAATATTACCAAGAAAAAGGCGCACACCAAGCCTCCGGCACTGGCATTGGACTATCGCTCGTCAAAAACCTTGTTAATCTCATCGGCGGCACAATAGAGGCGCAAAGCGCGGTAGGCAAAGGCACAAAAATAACATTCACCATCCCGGGACTTCGTGCCACAACGACTGCCGCACCATCCGACACCGCCACCGATTCAGACCACTTCAAGTCATCTATGCTCATAGTAGAGGACAATCCTGACATCCTCAACTATATCTCGATGTCATTAAAAGACAAATACCGCATCCTGACAGCCCCCAACGGAGCCATCGGCATAGAAACCGCAGTATCGGAAATGCCAGACATAATTATTTCAGACATAATGATGCCCGTAAAAAACGGCATAGAACTCTGCAAAACGTTAAAAAACAATATCTTGACATCGCACATTCCGATAATACTGCTCACCGCCAAAAATAGCATCGACGACAAGACCGAAGGCTACCAAGCAGGCGCGGACAGTTACCTGACCAAGCCATTCAGCGCGACACTTCTGTACACCCGCATCGAAAACCTCTTGGAAAAGAAGCGCAGTATGAAGGCATTTTTCACCAAAACCAATGCGTCGGAAGGGCACAAAGACCACAACCGCAAGCGCGAAGCCTTCATTGAGAGCCTCAATACCATCGACGCCGAGTTTATGCAAAAGGTGGATACCATAGTGAACGAACAGATGGCAAACCCTGAATTTTCGGTAACAGCACTCTCCCAACAGCTCGCAATGTCCACAAGTACTCTCTATCGGAAAATCAAGGCATTAACAGGTATCACTTCAACCGATTATATAAGGAAAATCAAAATGCAAAACGCCGCCCGCCTCTTGCAATCTGGACGCTACACGGTATCGGAAGTCTCCTTCAAAGTTGGCATCAATTCCGACAAATATTTCCGTCAATGCTTCAAGGACGAATACGGTATCACCCCCGCCGAATACGTCAAGACAGGAGGCGGAGAATAATCATATTACACACAAAAAGCGTCCCTGGAATGTCCAGGAACGCTTTTTTAAAACCAAAACTCGAATTACTACCTACTTAGACTTCTTTACAAATACAATAGTGGTCTTCTGACCGTCTTCTTCAGTCGTAATGTAAAGCTTGCCATCCTTGAGTTCGTAAACCATGTCATCAGTTGTAGTCTTTCCATCTTCTGTGTAGGTCACCACAATCTTGTTGTCTTTGACTTCAAATGTGGCATCATCGGGGAAGTCGAAATCATCGCCATAATCCAAACCCATGGCATCAACCAAATCATCGCCCTCTCCAAAGAATTCCTCCATTCCCGGAACGTCGATTAAGTCACCAACTGAACCTCTCATCATTTCCTTGATATCTTCAGCGGTGAACTCTTTCACCGTACCAGAGATTTTGTTGCCCTTGAACGTGAGGGTGACACAACCCTTGATGACATCGTTCATCTTCGAGTTTGCGAATGCTTCCATTTGCGCAGCCTCTTCGGGAGTCAAACCTTCAAAGTTGTTGTCAGCACCCTCAAGAACAATTTCGTCACTCGTCCATGTGCCTTCCAGCGCAGTAGCCGAAACCGATTGACCATTCTGATTGTCTTCATCATCGTCATCATCGCCACAAGATGTCATAAAGACACCTGTCATAGCAAGCATTCCACATAGGAACGCAGACAAAAAAAACTTTTTCATTATTATTTGTGTATTAAGCATTAATTAATTATTAGCTAAACAATTGAATCAAATCCATTACAGATTCTGAGCGAGCCTGATTCCCACGCCACCAGACGACTGGTTGGGTGCGTTGTGTCCACGGAGGGTAAGACGGAGGTCTTCGGTAGGTGATGTCCAGCTGCCGCCACGGAAAACGCGGTCAGTACCCTTATCTCCACCCTTGGGATCATTGGCGGGAGAATTCTTGTAGTAATTCTTGTCGTAAATATCCCAGCACCATTCCCAGACATTGCCGGACATATCATAGAGACCAACCTCGTTGGCAGCGAGCTTGCCTACGTCGTGGGGAGAGTTTTGAGAATTGATTTTGCACCAAGCAACAGCCTTCACGTCGTTGCTGCCGGAATAGACAGTAGGCTTGTATTCCTTGCCGCCACGCGCTGCGTACTCCCATTCTGCCTCGGTGGGCAGACGGTAGCCCTTGGCATTCTCGTTGCATGTCACCCTGAACGACGCACTGTCGCGCTGGATGTCGTAGTATTGGTCGAGACGCTCGCAACGTGAAAGCCAGTTGCAAAACATCACCGCAGCTTCCCAGCTTACATTGTAAACTGCAATCTTGCCGCGCCTGCCGCTCGCGTCCTTGGGCTTCTCCCAGCCCGTTGCGTCACAAAACAGGTCAAACAAATCGAATGGAACCTCTGTCTTGCTCATCTTGAACGAGCGAATCGTTACCTTATGTTCGGGAGCCTCGTCTGAAAGTGCAGCATTCTTCATATAATTGTTGCCCATATAGAACTCACCTCCTTCTACTTTGACCATCTCAACTGTCATTGGCGACGGCTCCTGTGCATAAGTCTGCACCGCAAACAACGCCGCAAGGCCTGTCAATAAAAACTTCTTGTTCATTTTTGTACGTATTTAAGGTTTGTAATTAGTCATCCCTATACCAATAGTTGCCAAATTATCAATCACTTGAATTAAAAAATTTGACAGCTCCATTATTATAACGCAATTTTTGCAAATTAATTGAGGGCGACGGCGATATTTTTCCATTTTCGCAGACGCACTTCTTGGCGTCAACACTTTTTATCGTATCATCGTCCATCACAACAACCTCAGGCCAATCGCGCCTGAAATCATCGTCGGCACGTGTTTTGGCTGTTGCATCCATACATAGACAGCCACCGAGTCCATTGTCGATAACGAAACAATCCACCGCCGGATCCACATTGCCAGCCGCATACCATACGACCAAATTCCAATCGTCCAACGGCAGCCCCTCGTCAACAAATATCATAATCTTCGCCTGGCAACCGCCTTCTGCCGACAGCAAAAACTCCGCAGCACCACGTACAGGAGAAAATTTATCGGAAACCGGCACGACACTTATCAGTTTTTTGATAGTCTCCATACCTTCTTCTTCACTCCTCTCCCCCGTGCAATCTAAGCACATCTTGCCGCCGCAGACAAACCGCCGCGACGAATGATCCAAAACGTCAGAAACGCCGTTATTCTCTATATGCACGTCCCTCATTGGCACAAATCGCGACAGAGCATCCGCCAAAAACTTCCGATAATCCCTCAAATCCTCGTCGCCAGAATAGACCACGAGAATCTTGTTGAACATCATCTGACCCGCGCCCCACATCGCATTCTTTATTTTGAGAGCGTTGCCCGGGTACTGATTCTTTATCTTCACGAGTGTCAAATTGTGTTCCACACCGGCGTGCGGCATGTGCAAATCCAACATCTCCGGCGCAAATGCCATCGTAATCGGAAACCTGAAAATCTTTTCTGTCGCCAACGAAATGTAAGCGTCCTCCATAGGCGGCACACCGACAATCGTTGCAGGATACACGGCGTCCTTCTTGTGCGTGATGCAAGTGATATGGAATTTTGGATAATAATCCGCCAACGAATAGAATCCAGTATGGTCGCCGAAAGGCCCTTCCAACACCAATTCTTCATCCGTATCCACATAGCCCTCAATCACAAAATCCGCATCCTCCGGCACGTAAATATCTGGTTGAGTGAGACATTTGACAAGCCCCACAGCCTTGCCACGCAGAAATCCAGCAAGCAAATATTCATCGATACCATCGGGCAGCGGTGCAGTTGCGCAATAAGCATACACCGAGTCGCCGCCAAGTACAATCGCGCAAGGCATCCGGCGACCGAGTTTTTTATATTGTTGATAATGACGCGCACCAGTCTTGTGCAAATGCCAGTGCATCGCAGTAGTCTTACTATCAAGCAATTGAACACGATACATACCAACATTGCGGATGCCGGTCTCGGGGTCGATTGTGTTAACCATTGGCAGCGTCATAAACTTGCCGCCGTCGTATGGCCAACATTTCAGGACTGGAAGGCTGAAAACGTCAATCTCCTCATCCACAACCTCTTGGCACACTCCCCTACCCTTTCTTTTTTTGGGGAAATAACCGCTGATGTCCTTCAATAGCGGTAGCGTCCGGAGTTTGTCGCCAAAAGAGTTTTTGGGGGACGACAACGCCTTAAACAACGCCGCCATCTCCTCCGACTTCTCGCTTGGGTCAGCCTTGCAGTACAACGCCTTAGCAATACGGCTCTCGCTGCCGTACATATTGATAATCAACGGATAACGAGAACCATTGTTGTCAAAGAGCAACGCCTTGCCGCCGCCGGGCTTCTTCATCTCGCGGTCGGCGATTTCTGTAATCTCCAATTCGGGATTCACATACTCGCCCACCCTCACGAGGTCGCCCGCGCGTTCCAATTCGTCTATGAATGAACGAATACTGCGCATCTCAATCCACTACACATATAAAAATAATGTGAAGCCTCATCTCGTTGCCAACACGCAGAAATGAAACTCCACACTATTATATTATACAATGTTGACAATTCAACTAAATATCCTCATCGGGCTCCTCCTCGACCTCAATCATATTGATAGGCATATCAACGAGGTCGCGGATTACTTCGCCATATTCGAGGATGTCGTCATCGGGCCAATACCAGTTGACAACAGTCGTGGGGTCGTTGTTGTACAATACCTTCAACTGTTTTGTAATGGTAATCAGCCACTTGGAACTCGAAGTATTGAAATAGTCATACTTAAAATCCACTACCGTGCCGGGATGTGGGTGTTCGGAATATTTGATTATCCATTCCACGAGCGGCAGATAGAACGACTCGGAGTCTTCCATCAGCGACTTTCCTTCAAATGTGAGCACACCGCTTACTGGGTCGAAATCGATCCTCGGCGAATTGGTTTCCGGTTTTATCTGTATTCTTTCCATAACAAATTCTTTCCAAAAAATTCAACCGCTAAGGTATAACATTTTTTTGATATAACCTACATTCGGCAATAATTTTTTTGATTTTTTTATAAAACACACTTCAAATCATGCAATATCCATGCCGTAAACGCTAATGGGACGGCACAATTTGCAAAGGGCAATATAGGTGTTTTTTGGTTTCGACGAAGATAAATGAATATTTTGGATTGTTCAAAAAAAAAAACGCCAACTTCTGCGTCAGATTTACTGACGGAGAAATTGACGGTAAAATTTTGTTATGGGTTAGTGTTAAAGTTTTGAGATTTCATCGGGGGCGAGGCCGGTGGCGGTGGCAATTATGCTGATGTCAACTCCGGCGGCTTTGAGGTTGCGGGCAGTTTCAAGAATTGCCTCAGCACGTCCCTGAGCGCGTACTGTATTGTCCCTATCGTTGCGAAGAAACTCCATACCCCAAAAGCCGTCGTAATAGCCGCGCTCCTCTTCCGTCAGGTTGAGGCAGAGGTCGAGAGCCTCTTTGACTTCGGTGTTTTCCAACAGTTCGTCGGTGATTTCCTCTTTGCCTGTCTTGGCGTTGATGGACGTGAGAAACTCCTGCCACAATTTCAACATCTTTCTTTGGGCATAATCTTCGGGGCGGAACTTCGGCAATTCGATGCAGAGGATTTCGATGCCTTCTATTACACTATTGGGATTGCCGACCTCCGACATCTTGAAACTGTGGTAGTTGTTGCTGGTCTTGTTGTCATAAACGTCGTTGAGGATGTTGACGGAAAACACTCTCTTGACCTTGTAATGCTCCTCGCCTTTGTTGTAAAGCGTCGCATAGACCTTGGCGCAGTTGTAGAGTACACGGCGCAAGAAGTCCGACGACCAATACATCTGCATCTCCACGATGAAATAGTCGCCAAGAGAATCCTGACAACGGACGTCCACCGCGCTACTGCGCTTGCCGCCCATCACGGGCAGTATCTCGGACGGCAGGTATTCCAAATCTTTAATCTGATTCTTGCCTTCCAACTGCAGGACAGCATTTAACAGGCTGATTGCCAAATTTTTATGTTCGCCGAACACTTTCTTGAAAACTACGTCGGTCTTTGGGTCATAGTATCGCATAATTGATAATATTGGGGTTATCTTACATTCCACAAAGTTAATAACTATTTTTTTGTTTTGCAAGTGTCGGAGTGTTAAAAACATAAACTTGCGGAAAAGACAATCAAACAACTTTAAAGTAAAACATAAAATAATAACATATAAATTTTTATCTAAAAAGCGTTTCTCTATCAGGCAAAAAAATCAAAACATACTATCCTTCATTTAATTAATATGTCAAATACAATTTTATATCAAAAAAAAATTTCATACCTTTGCACCAAAGTAATCGAAAATTTCAACTTTAAAATCATGGCAGAAGACCAACACACAGGTAAAAAATACGTTGGAAGCGACGAACTTTATGCCGACGTAAGGCGTTGCATGGAGCTTTCGGCAGAGATGAACACGGGCTACAAAACCGAGGCTGAGGTGCGCGAATTGTTGCGCAAGATAACTGGCTCGGAAATAGACGACACCGTCCGCATCTTCCCGCCGTTCAACATCAATTATGGCAAAACAACTACCTTTGGCAAAGGCAGTTTCGTGAATTTTGGCTGCACATTTCTTGGACTTGGCGGCATAACGATAGAAGAAGGCGTTTTCATCGCGCCGCATTGCGTGATAGCCACCGAATATCACCCCGAAGACCCCGAAACGCGCCACACGTTGCTCACAAAGCCCATCACAATCAAAAAGAACGCTTGGATTGGCGCAAGTGCTACGATACTTGCTGGCGTTACCATCGGCGAAAACGCGATAGTGGCGGCGGGCGCGGTGGTAAGCCATGACGTCCCCGACAACACAATCGTAGGCGGCGTGCCGGCAAAGGAAATCAGGAAAATTCGCAGAAATAACGCCGATAAATAAAACCCTACCCAGCCACCTCGTTGAAATGCTCCAAAGCCCAATCTATCAGCGGTTTCAGGGCGGGCATGAGCGACTTGCCTGTTTCTGTAAGCGAATATTCCACCTTTGGAGGCACTACGGGATAAACCTTGCGGTTGATGAGATTGTGATGTTCGAGATTTTTGAGCGTGGCGGAGAGCATTTTTTGCGAACAGTCGGTCATGAGGTTTTTCAACTCGCTAAAACGCAGAACGCCCGTTACGCTTGCTCCAATCGAATACAGCACAACGAGCGACCACTTGTCGCCAAAATGGGCTATGACGTTGCGTATCGGGCAACTTCTGTATTGTTCTTCAAAAGTTTTGTCCATCGTTATATTTTTGGAGCAATGAGATATGATAAGCCAGTTTAATGCGCTATATTTCAGAGATTTCGTCGGCATGGAGGCCTGTCATTTCGCAAATTTCGTCAACGGACATTCCCTTGGCGAGCATTTTGCGGGCGATGGCAAGGGCTTGTTGCCTTGCACCCTCTGCACGGCCCTCCGCACGACCCATTTCCTTTACGGTGTTTTCTCGGTCGATATTCAGGGATTCCAAATCCCAAAAACTCTCGTAGGCACGGCGTTCTTCTTCCGTGAGGTTTTGACAGAGTTCAAGAGCTTGCTTGGTCTCGCTGTTTTCCATAAGTTCTTGGGGGATAGATTCCGCATCCTCACCGGCATTGACTGACGTCAGAAAACTCTGCCACAGCCTCAGCATCTTGCCCTGCGCCTTGTCTTGCGGCTTGAATTTGGGCAACTCGATGCAGACTACCTCGAAGCCAGGAATGACGCTTTCGGGATTATCGACCTCCGACATCGTATAACGGTGGTAGTTGCTTATGTTTTTGGTCTGATAGACATCGTTGAGGATGTTGATGGCAAAGATTTTTTTCATCTTGTAATACCTGACGCCTTCGTTATATAGCGTAGCGTACAACTTGGAACAATTATACATCACACGGCGCAGGAAATCCGCCGACCAATACATCTGCATCTCCACGATGAAATATATTTGGTCTGAAACCTTGCATTTGACGTCCACGACACTGCGACGCTTGCCGTCAGTGAGCGGGATTATCTCAGACGGTAGGTACTCTACGTCGCTGATTTGGTCGTCGCCCTCTAATTTGAGGACGGCGTTCAACAGGCTTATGGTCAGGTTTTTGTGCTCGCCAAATATTTTCTTGAACACAATGTCGGTCTTTGGATCGTAGTAGTGCATAGTTGATAGTATTGTGGTTATCTTACATTCCACAAAGTTAATAACTAATTTTTTGTTTTGCAAGTGTCAGAGTGTTAAAAACATTAACTTGCGGAAAAGACAATCAAACAACTTTAAAGTAAAACATAAAATAATAACAGATAAATTTTTATCTTAAAAGCGTTTCTCTATCAGGCAAAAAAATCAAAACATACTATCCTTCATTTAATTAATATGTCAAACACAATTTTATATCAAAAAAAATTCATACCTTTGCACACCATAAAATAAAAGAAGACATTATGTTAGAATTTGACAACGTAACCCTCAACAGCGTCATCCTCCACAAGACCGGAAACAAGGCGCGTGAAGGGCAACTGATACTCTCCGACTCAACGCTCGACCTCGGAGAACACATACAGGGGATGCTCATGCAGTTTTTCCTCGGACACTTCGCCGAGGAGGAAGCATTCTATAACTTCTGCGGCGAGGGCGGCATCGAAGCCAACGAGGTATATATCTCTGTGAAAAACATCTTCCAAAACCCCGATTCTTTCGTGGAAGAAAGCAAAAAAATCGCCACAAAACTCTACGATGCCGGCGAACACCCAAAAATCAAGGACGGCGACCTCTACATCGCATCCTTCAAGGACATCGTGGTTGACGGCGAACTCGTGGACGCAATTGGAATATTCAAGTCGGAGACCAAACAGGACTTCCTGCGCATCAGCACCGGCGCAAACGGATTCGACATCAAGATTGAAGAAGGCATCAACCTCAACAAAATCGACAAGGCATGCCTCATCTACAACACCGAAGAAGATTTTGGTTATAAAATCAACATCATCGACACCACAAACAAGCAAGAGGCGCAATATTGGCGCACCGACTTCCTCGGCATAGAGCAACGCAAAGACGACTTCTACCAGACCCAAAAATACATGGAACTCTGCAAAGATTTCGTAAAGGAAGTCTATAACGAAGACCACGAAGTCGATAAGCCTCAGCAAATTGCAATGCTCAACAAATCAGCCAATTACTTCAAAGAAAACGAAACCTTCAACAAACAGGAGTTTGAGGAAGAAGTGCTCTCTCAGCCCGAAGTGATTGAGGCCTTCAACGACTACAAACAGCAATACGCCGAGGAAAAACAAGTGGAGTTCCGCGAAGATTTTGGCGTGAGCGAGACCGCCGCAAAGAAGCAACAGTCGAAAATGAAAAGCGTCCTTAAACTCGACAAAAATTTCCACGTCTATATCCACGGCGACGAGAGCCGCATCGTAAAGGGCGTTGACCCCGAAACCGGAATGAAATTCTACCAACTTTACTACGAAAAGGAGGAGTAATGGAACCATTGTTCATCAACATAGAGACCAGCACCGACATCTGTTCGGTATCGCTGAGCCGAGGCACAGAAGTAATCGGACACCGTGAAAACCAATCACGCGACCACGCATCGACCCTCGGCCCATACATCCAACAACTTTTGGATGAAAACAACCTGAAAGTCAAAGACTTGTCGGGCGTTGCAGTAAGCAAAGGCCCCGGCTCTTACACGGGTCTCCGCATCGGCACATCAACGGCAAAAGGTATGGCATATCAGGCAGGCATCAAACTTTTGGCGATAGACACGCTTCAAGCGATGGCTCTGACGGCAACAAAACAATTAACCGACCCCAATACAATCATCTGCGCCACCATAGACGCGGGACGCAACGAGGTATATTCGGAACTTTTTGATATGTCCAACAACACTGTAAGACAGTGCATTGCGGAAATCATTTCAAGTGATAGTTACACCGACACACTCGCCAAGACGCCGATGGCATTTGTAGGCAACGGGGCGGAAAAAATAAGCAAAATCATCCAAAACCCAAACGCCATCTTCATCCCGGAGATAAAGCCCTCGGCGGTGTATATGGCGGAATTGACGGCCAAGGCTTTCAATGACAACGACTTCGCAGACGTGGCGTACTTCGAGCCGTTTTACCTGAAAGACTACGTGGCTACCGTCAGCAAGAAAAATGTATTAAAACAAACATCATGAAACTAACCTACAAACTCATTGCTACCGCAGCAATCATATTGACTATCGCCGCCGGCACATCGCGCGCACAAGTGGGCGTATCCATCGGCACCAACGAAAAAGTGGAGTACGAAATCTACTACGCATTCGTTACGGGCGCGAAGATGACATTGCAGACCAATCTCGTAACTGAAAACGGCGAAGAACTCATACACCTCGTCGCAAAAGGCAACACCGTAGGCCTCATCGACAAGATTTACAACATCATGGAGGACTACGAATCGTGGGCTGACAAAACTACGCTCCTGCCCAAACACGCCCTCAAAAACGTCCGCGAAAGTGCCGAATACAAGCGTTACATCACATACCAATTTGACCACGCCAACCACACCGTAAATAGTTCGCGCTCAGGCGAAAGCAAGATTGAGCCAGACTGTTTTGACATCGTGGCGGCGTGCTACAAGGTGCGCGCTATGGACCTGTCCAACCTTACAATTGGACAGACAATCAAGGTCAATACATTTTTCAGCGAGGAAAACTGGCCGCTCTACCTCAAATATGCCGGCATTGAGGACGTAAAAATCTCAAAGCTCGGCAAAATCAGCTGTTACAAATTCATCCCCGTAGTTGAAGTATCAGGTGTATTCACCGACAAGAACGCCCTGAAAATGTACATTTCAGCCGACGGCAACAAAATCCCAATCCGCGCCCAAATGAGCCTCGTAGTCGGCAGCGCAAAAGTGGACATCGTAAATTACGAAGGCCTGCCCAATCCGCTGAATTTCAGGAAATAGGGATTTTTTGTTTCGCCGCGTGAATAAGCCAAATTACAAAAAAAAGTTATACAAATTTGGATTGTTATTCCAAATTTGTATAACTTTGTGGCAAAATAAAATCATCAACGCCATGTCATACATTAAACGAAGCATAGATAAACACCTGAAATACCCGTCACAGCATTTACCTGTGGTGGTAACAGGTGCGCGTCAGATGAATAAAATAACCCCATCCAGCAAAATTTTATATCTTTGCAGCATGATATAACACAAATCAAGAATTGATATGAGCAAAATAATTGATAAGAAACAAGAAATAGAAACAGAGGTATGTCATATTGGAGTACACGATATGCAATTGGCCAAAGAGTATACTCAGGCATTAGACAGTAACAAATACCCAAATGATTTCTTTCCTGAACTTTGCGTTTTTTTTAGAAAACGAAAGTTAAGCCTTTGCGTTGATAATCACCAAGAAGGAATACTTATAACAGGAATAAATCCATCACGCAAACGAACAGAAAAGCACGATGATGATTTCTTCTATACCTTCAAAGATGTTACAATTGGAGAAATGAAGAAAAATGGCAACATTAAAGTAGGATACTGGAGACAGAAATACAAATTGCTTGGTGAACTTATAAAAGAAACCGCCTATCTTGATCTTTATCCTTTTGGCTTTACCAGTCAAAATGGTTTTGAAGACCTTATAGAAGATAATATCCAGTTTCGCGCCGCCATTGTTTCTATCACACAACGAGAGATTGAAACTTACATAAAACCTATATTGATTATCGTAGCAAACAAACAATCGTCGTATTATTGGGGGAATGAAGATGCAACTTGGATGGGCTATGATATGGAAAAAATAAGCGACGAAATGGAACTATATCAAATCAAAGGTTTCAAGAACAAACAAGATAGAATCAATCAAGATTTGAAGGAATCCTCATTGAGCGGTTCGCTTATCTTATTTTACGGTATGTACGATGAACGCCACAAAAAGAAACAATTGACAGCAGAAGAAGTCAAAAAAATTTACGAAATGGCGAAAACAAAGAAACAAGAATGGAAGGGGATAAAATAATCCCCTACCCTATTCTGTCATCAATTCATTACGCCAAACTCCATTCATACCCGTCTCGGGTATCCTTGATGACGACACCTGCCGCCTTCAAGTCGTCGCGGAGTTTGTCGGAGAGGGCGTAGTTTTTTTCGGCCTTGGCGGAGGCGCGGAGTTTTTGAATCATATCTACCAGATTGCCAATCACTTCGCTATTGTCGTTGGAGGAAGCGGAAGATGAAGATTCGTCGAGAAGTCCCATTATGTCGAAGCAAAGGTCATTGTAGAGCTTGCGGAGAGCGTTGAGGTCGTCCTCCGTGAGGGTTTCCTTGCCGTCCTTCATCAGGTTGATGTGCTTAACGCCGTCGTAAAGATGCGAAATCATTACAGGCGTGTTGAAATCCTGATTCAAAGCGTCGAAACACTTGTCGGAAAGTTCTTGAACCGAGAATGAAGAAGTGCTGCCCGGCTTGATTTCCTTCAAGGCGTGGATGGCGTTCATCAACTTCTCCAAACCCTTCTCCGACGCTTTCAAAGCCTCGTTTGAGAAGTCCAACGTGCTGCGGTAATGCGCTTGAAGGATGAAGAAACGCACCGTCATAGGCGTGTAGGGCTGTTCGAGGAGTTCGTGGTCGCCGGCAAAGAACTGTTCGAGGCTCATTGCATTGCCGAGCGACTTGCCCATTTTCTTACCGTTGATGGTAATCATATTGTTGTGCAGCCAATACTTCACAGTATCGTGTCCAAGTGCGCCGACAGCCTGCGCAATCTCGCACTCGTGATGCGGGAATTGGAGGTCGATGCCGCCGCCGTGAATGTCGAATGTCTCGCCCAAATACTTGATACCCATTGCAGTGCACTCCAAATGCCAACCCGGGAAACCTTCGCTCCAACGGCTCGGCCAATGCATCAAATGTGTCGGCGACGCCTTCTTCCACAGCGCAAAATCGCACTGATTGCGTTTCTCGTCCTGACCGTCGAGCGTGCGTGTCTTCTCAAGCAAATCATCGACATTCCTGCCCGACAACTTGCCGTAGCGGTACTTTTCGGCGTATTTCTTTATGTCGAAATACACAGAGCCGTTGCTCTCGTAGGCATAGCCGTTGTCCATGATTTTCTCCACGAGCTGCTGTTGCTCAATGATATGACCAGATGCGTGAGGCTCGATGGACGGCGGCAGAACATTGAGGAGGCGCATATTCTTGTGATAGTCCTCGGTGTAAATCTGCACAATCTCCATCGGTTCGAGGTTCTCCAACTTGGCTTTCTTGGCGATTTTGTCGTCGCCCGTGTCGGAATCCTGCTCAAGATGCCCAACGTCGGTGATATTGCGGACATAGCGAACCTTATATCCCAAATATTTCAAGTATCTGAAAATCAAGTCGAAAGTAATGGCGGGACGTGCGTGTCCAAGGTGAGCCGGACCATAAACCGTAGGGCCGCACACGTACATACCCACATACGGCGGGTTGATAGGCTCGAACTTCTGCATCGTCCTACTCAACGAATTGTAAACCAATAAGTTTGTGTTCATCGTTATTCTTAGTTAAATAGTAATTCTCTATCGTAAAAAAGAGCAGTTCTTTATGTTGGTCTCTTTATTTTTCAATCACATTCACAACCCTGCCGCCTTCGTATTCAGAAATCCTGATAACCTTGCCGGAGGCATTGTAATAATAACGCTTGCCGCTCATCAGCGTGCCGTTCACGAAGTTGCCTTCGCGGTCAACCTTTCTGTCAGGCGTGAGCAACTTATAGTAGCCGGTGCCGGTGAAGAGTTCGGGATTGTCAGCCTGTTCGAGGACGATTGTGTTTTCGGGGTTAACAGGCACCACTTGCGTAGTGTCTTTGCCAGTGTCGGCAGGCAGCTCCACCCTGTCACGATATACACGCGACGCGCTTTCGTCGTACACGCCGTCCCTAAACACACGGCTCGCACTCAGGCTACCGCTGATGTAGTATTCTTTCATAATGCCGTCCACACGACCCATCTTCCACTGACTCTCGCAACGGAGATTGCCACTGTCGTAATATTCAGCCACACGACCATCCGCGTAGCCGTCCACCCACGTGCCAAGGCGCATAAGCTGCCCATTCTCGTAGTAATAAGACTGCTCCCCTACCCTATTGCCTTCGTCGCCGTAATTCCAATCGTAAGCTATCTTGCCCGACGAAAAATAAAACTTGTAACCGCCCACCCAATGTTGGCCGTCCCAATATCCTTCCTCGGCAAGATTGCCGTTTTCGTAGAAAGATTTCATCAGTCCGTACTTGTGATTGTCTTGGTAGGAAATCTCGCTGCGCTTATTGCCATTGCGGTAATACTCCGTCCAAATGCCCTGTCGCTTATTATCGACGTATGTGCCGGTGCAGGAGACAATGGTCTGCAAACTATCATAAAAATAATACCAACGGCCCTGCTTCATACTATCCAGGTCGGTAACGTTGATACGCTCGCCCCTAAATACCATATCAGTCTGGGCCATCCCTTTGAGCGCAATCAGGCTCAAAACGAATAGCAACGCCAACTTTTTATCTGCATAGCCCATAGGTACCATTTGTTATATCACAAAATTATAAAATGTATCAAACTGACACAACGTTTTAATTATTTTTAACATTATCTACCGTTGCAATACGTCTGTATCAGATTGTCTGCCGGAGTGTAATGCATATTGCTTGCCTCGTGGAAGTCGGAGCACGCCCCTACCCTATCATCAGCCATCAAATAGCAAATTCCTCGCAGGTAATAGTACGACGGCTTGTTTGGCGAGATTTGGATGCACTTGCTCAAATCTGCAGCGGACAGCATATAATACTTCTTATCCGATAGAGAATCGCCCATAGAACGGTATGTAATCGACCTATTGAACAACGCGCCCTCATACAGAGAATCCAATTCAAGACATCGTGCGTAATCTTTGAGGGCGTTGTCGTAATCCTTCAACCCATTGTAAGCCAATCCCCTATTGGAATACAACGCCGGACTATTGGGATTGAGTGTCTCATAGACATTGAAATCCTCCACCGACTTCGCAAAATTGCCCGACTTACCGTATGTGGTGCCACGGTTGATATATACCTCCGACATTGTTGGGTCGAGCTCAATGGCGCGGTTGAAGTCAAACAACGCAAGATTGGTGTAAAACTTAGCCGAATCGTCATTGACGCCCATAAACATCTCTGCCCTACTGTCGTATATCAAAGCACGACTATGGAACGCCGGCGCAAACTTCAAGTCGCTCACAACAGCTGTATTGAAATCGTCAAAAGCAGTGTTAAGGTACGTGGTATCGCCATTGTAATCGTAGATGTCCTTGGCGGTCTTCCCCCTATTGAAAAACGCGTTGGTATAGTCAGGCTTGTACTTGATACCCTCTGTAAAACAGTTGATTGCATTTTTCTTGTATTCGAGATACTTATCATTGTCCCTATTCTTGTATAGAGAATCCGCCAAAAGATTGTATTGAGTACCAAGATTATTCCACCCTATCACGGCTTCTGGATATTTTGACACGCAATCACTCCATAATGTCAAGCTATCGTGCCAAATTTTTTCACGCTGTACAGTTAAATAGCATAAAAGTAAAGCATAGATAGAAAATATTATGTAAAATATATTACGGTACTTCGAGTATTTCTCGCACAACCAATCGAGGAAATATGCAAGTATCACGGAAAGCCCGACGCTCGGTATGTAGATGTAACGATCGGAGTACATCGCGCTACCAACAGGAATGAATTGCAACAACATAAAGATATTTGCAATGAAGAACGTCAAGCCAAATGTAACAATCTTGTTTTTCTTGTAAATAAAGAAGTTAACAATGATTGCAATCACGAAAATCGGCACTGTAAGCCAATATAACACGGGTACGGTGCGATGAATGATGTCAGGATAAGGATAGAGATTTGCTAATTTAACTGGCAAAACAAACCTCCAAATGTATTGCAAAAATCCGTTGCTGCCAAAAGCAATCCTCTGCCAGCTCTCATATTGATCGGTCTCCGCCAACGCCGTCGAAGCCGCCTGCGCTTTTATTGATATAAAGCCAAAAACAAGCGAAATGATGATAAAAGGCAATTTGTCCAACAAAATTCCCAGTCTGCGCTTAAAAATCTCTATACTTGGATAATTTTCGAGAAGTAGATAATCAACGAGGAATAGCGATGCTGTCAAGAAAACTGCTTGTCCCTTAGATAACGCACTGAGAATGAACACGATAGCTGAAAGTATATAAAACATTACATTATTTCGTCTCCGATAGAGAATGTATAATAATAATGACAAAAAGTAAAACATCGTATATAAAACGTCCTTTCTTTCAGATATCCAGGTTACGGATTCCACGTGCAGGGTATGAATACCGAAGAGAATC
Source organism: Bacteroidales bacterium UBA3824 (assembly GCA_002393195.1). Taxonomy (GTDB): domain Bacteria; phylum Bacteroidota; class Bacteroidia; order Bacteroidales; family UBA3824; genus UBA3824. The sequence continues at coordinate 60,950 of DGIK01000167.1, forward strand.
GTTATTATGATAGGGTAGAGGCGTTTGTTAAATAATTGAAGGCAAATGAAATACAGCAACAAACAACTCATCAGGTGCAGAAGCACGTTTACAACGATGAATCGGGTAGGGACAGCCTTGCCATTGGGCTGCTTGTCTGAAAAATGATAGTCGATATTAAGAGTTAACATCGTGAGCGGGTGATAGTTGCCCATACAATATATCTCGTCGGGGTCGTCGGACGTAAACATCCGCCAGACGGTCTCCTTGTCCAACTTTTTTAACAACGTGCTTTGCTCTGTGTATTTCTCGTCGTCCCAGTTGGTGGCGTGGTTGTCGAGACTAAAAGAATAAACGATTGCCGTAAGCAAAACTATCAGTATTACAGGCAGATAACGTTTGACAAAGCCGTCATTGTTGTCCGCCAACATCACGCCGCCACCGCCAGATAGGGTGGGGGAGTCGTCGCCGAGGTATGTACCCCTTATATATTTACCTTTCTTCATATTGAGAGTTCGTTTTGTTAAAAATAACCAAAATCCAAACTGCAAAATTAAATCTTATCCGCCAAAATAGAAAATTATTTTAACTTTGCAGCAAATTTTAACAAAATGATTGACGAACAAACAGTACAACGAATCATCGATTCGGCGCAGATACTTGACGTGGTACAGGACTTTATGACGCTCAAAAGGCGCGGTGCTAATTACATCGGCTGCTGCCCCTTCCACAACGAGAAAACGCCGTCGTTCTCCGTGTCGCCGTCCAAAAACATCTTCAAGTGCTTTGGCTGCGGCGTGGCGGGCACGCCTATCTCGTTTGTGATGCGCCACGAAAATATGACCTACCCCGAAGCCCTCAAATACATTGCCAACAAATACGGCATTGTGGTAAAGGAAAAGGAACTTTCCGCCGAGGAAATGGAGGAGCACGAAGATCGCGAGAGTATGGGCATCGTCAATCAATATGCAGCACAATTCTTTCAAAATCAACTACTTAACACCGAAGAAGGCAAGGCGATTGGCTTGACATACTTCCAACATCGAGGCTTCCGTCCCGAAACGATGGAGAAGTTTATGCTCGGATATTCGCCAACCAATAGGCAAGCACTTACTAATGAGGCACTTGCAAAGGGTTACAAACTAAAATTTCTCGAAAAAACCGGACTTACAATCGTCAAGGAAGACGGCTACAAATTCGACCGTTTTGCGGGTCGTGTAATGTTTCCGATACATTCGGTGGCGGGCAAGGTAGTGGCGTTTGGCGGCCGCATAATGACCAACGACAAGAAGATGGCGAAATACGTAAACTCGCCAGAATCAGAGGTTTACCACAAGAGCAACGTCCTATACGGCATCTATCAGGCGAAAAGCGAAATCGTAAAGCGCGACAAGTGTTATCTCTGCGAGGGTTATTGCGACGTAATCTCGATGCACCAATCGGGCGTTACTAACACTGTGGCAAGTTCGGGAACGTCGTTGACACCGGGGCAAATATCTGTAATTAAGCGTTTTACCAACAATTTGACCGTAATTTACGACGGCGACTGGGCGGGCATCAAGGCTTCGTTGCGCGGTATAGATTTGATTCTTGCTCAGGACATCAACGTAAAAGTGGTACTGCTTCCTGATGGAGAAGACCCTGATTCATACGCACTTAGCCATACGCCGCAAGAGTTACAGGAGTATATCGACAGCCACGAGGAGGATTTCATAAGATTTAAGACGCGAATCTTGCTCAAAGATGCCGAAGATCCATTGAAGAAGGCGGAGGTCATCAAAAGCATAATTACCTCAATATCAAAGATTTCCAATCAAGTAACACGCTCAATTTACATCAAGGAATGTGGCAAACTTCTCGATGTGAAGGAGGACGCTCTCTACGCCGAAACAGGTCGCGAAATCAAGAAAAACCGCGAAGACGAAATCCGTCAACAGATGCGCCAAGGCATCGGCCAGCCAGATTTGAAGGTTGTTACACAAAATAGCGAAACACCTGAAAATCAACCCGTTGAAAGTGGGGTAGGGGAGGGGACAACAGTTCCCGGCTTCGTAAAAAACATCTATTCGGAGGTGGAGGAGATGGAAATCGTAAATTACCTCATCAACTTTGGCGACAAGGAATTTGAGCAAATTCAAGACCCAACCACGGGCTACGTCAACAGCGTCAACGTCGCCACATACATCATCGGCGAGATTTTGAACGACGAGATGGAGTTCAACAACTTGCTGTATAAGAGCATTTTCGACGATTATTGCCATCATTTGGAGGAGGACAAAAAGATAGACACGTCGTACTTCCTCAATAGTCCCGACGAGAAGGTGCGCGACCTCGCTGTACAACTCACAATCCCCAAACACAACCTCAGCGAACTGTGGAAACGACGCGGAGTGGAGTGCAAAACTCCCGAAGACACTTTCCGAACCGACATCCCAAAGACTATCAACAGTTACAAACTAAAAATAATATCCCAGGCTACCAAAGAAACCATCGAACGCCTAAAAACCGTAACTCCCGACGAACTGATGGCTACTATGGCGCAATTGAAACAGTTGAAAAACGTGGAAAAAGAATTGTCTCAATCTCTGAAACGGACGATTATTTAATGAGGGGAGAGGAACGATTAGACATAAAAAAACGAACTATGAACCGTAATTCATAATTCGTAATTATGTGGACCCACTAGGGCTTGAACCTAGGACTCCCTGATTATGAGTCAGGTGCTCTAACCAACTGAGCTATGGGTCCGAAAACCTTTTTGGTTTTGCGACTGCAAAGGTAGAAACAATTATTTTAATTACAAAACTTTTTTAAAACATTTTATGAAAAAAATTAAAAACATACTCTTTGACCTTGGCGGAGTGCTATTTCCGCTGTCGATACAGGCAACGATAGATGCATTCAAAAATGCGGCTAACGTCAGCACAATACAGATAGACAATTGGTTGCAGGACAGTGACTTGTGTTACCGTTACGAGACCGGCAGATGCTCAACGGAAGAGTTTAGGAATGGATTCAACGACATCAGCCCCATCAAACTCGACGAGGCGACCTTCAATCGGTGTTGGAATGCGATGATACTTAATTACCCTGAGCATCATACCGCGCTCCTCAACGCCCTCCGCAGCAAGGGATTCAATCTCTACATCCTCAGCAACATCAACGAACTCCACGTCAACTACGTGGAAAAACTCGCGCAATGGCCTCAAAATCTGTTTGTTAAGAAATACTATTCCAACGAAATCCATCTGCGCAAACCCGACCGCGAGTGTTATGAATACGTAATCAACGACTCCAAAATAGATCCGACAGAGACTCTCTACATCGACGACCGCGCCGACAACGCCGCAATGGGCGCATCGCTCGGTTTTCAGACCATCAACCTGCCCCAAAACGGCGATTTGTATAAAGAATTGCAGCATTTGACGATATGAAACAGCTTTTTGTAGTAATTTTTATTTTGATGGCAACTATCGCCGCAGCGCAGGAGCCTACCAAAAATCAAAAGGAAAACGCCAAGACCCTCAAAGAGGCTATCGCGCTCCAAAGTGAAGGCAAACTCGCGGAAAGCAACCAAAAACTCACCGACCTCTACGCCCTTCATTTTATGGAGGATTATGTTTGTTGGCAACTGTCCAACAATTATTACCGCATCGGCGACATCAAGAAGGCGGAGCGTTTTGCAAACGAGGCGATGGGGGAGGGCAGCAAATACGTGTTGCAGGCGGGCATCATCAAATCTATGTGCCTCGGCATCCGCAAACAGCCCGACGAACAACTACAACTCCTTGAACGCCTTGCAGTTGCCTATCCAAACGAGGCTAAGGCAAACCCTACGATGCACATCCTCATCGCCACCCTCAACAATGACAAACAACTCTACATCCACGCCTTCCTCGCGTATTATATGTACCTGTTTACCAATCCAGTAACTTACGGCAAGGAAACAATCCTCGCCCTCAACGACTTGATGAGCCGTCGCGATGTAAATTCCATCATCGACGAAAAGACCACAAACCCTTCTCAACTCACAAAAGAGGACAACGACCTGATATGGGGAATGTTGTTTATAAACGAGTTGAAAACCTCCACAACAGACAGTGAATCAGGACTTCCCGATGTTAATAACTTTGTTAATAACTCAAAATCGTTGATAACTTCCATCTGCCAATCAATTGAAGAAAAGAAAGGTTTTTACGAGGAATTTTATGTTAATTTCTACGACAAAATATTGAAATCCAATATGTTGGAAGTATTTCTCTATTACTGCCTCGCCAACGCATATCCCGACATCAACACCGCAATCCCCGGAATGTCGAAAGAAAAGATGGATGCGTTTGCAGATTGGTTGGAGGGAAATTTGGAATAATCACAAATCCTCATTTTACGTTTTTCACGTCTTTGCACTAAGTTATTCTCTTAAAGCACCGTAAAACGTTTGTGCAACGTGTAAAATCTCTGTTTCTTTGTGTCAGAAACCAAAACAATGACACATTATGGATAGTTTGATTACACAAAGAGACAGCGTTAACAGTTGGATGTTCCGCTACGGTGTGAGGTTCGGAATCTTAACCACGGCGAAGATTTCGACGAAATCATCGACTGCATCAACGGGCTTTTTAACGCGAAGATATGATTTCAAATCCCGTGTTTCTCTAGCAGTCGCCGTTGGTAATTATGAACAACGAAATCAAAGATTTTGCTTTGGAATACCGTGCCTCATCCGTTGAAACCACTGTAAAAAAACTTTGCGAGGCTGTCAACCACAAAATCGCATACAAAAGCGGCACAACGGACGTATTGACCGATTCGGCAACGGTTTTTAGGCAGCAAAGCGGTGTGTGTCAGGATATTGCGCACGTTTTCATAGCGGCATTGAGGACATTGAAAATTCCGGCTCGCTATGTGGCGGGTTACGTAAGCGGACTGCAACTGAGCCACGCTTGGACAGAGGTGTATTACAACGGCTATTGGCACGGCTACGATGCCACCGAAAACATTTGTGAATTAACACATTACATCAAGATTGTACACGGCCGCGACGCCTCCGATTGTCCGCTCAACAGAGCGTTTTCCCGGGCTATAAGAGTCAAGTACTTGAAGACAAAGATTTTACAACAATCACCGCACCGTGCGCCGGCATTTTTTACAAGTTGAAATCCTCTGGCAGCGAAGTCCGACGCGCCGAAACAATCGCCAAAATCCTCGACCCATACGATGGCAACGTCCTTGCACAAATCTCCGCCCCCAAAGACGGTGTAATCTTCTTCACCCACTCCAAAGCATTGATAATGGAAAAAACGGCGGCGTTTCAAGTGGTGTAGGGGAGTGGGAAATTATAATTTTGCTATTTCGTCGGAAGTGAGCCCTGTTAAATCTGCAACAGTCTCTATGTCAAGACCTTTGGCAAGCATCTTACGGGCAGTCTCAATGAGGGCTTCTGTACGACCTTGCGCCATTCCCTGCGCCATTCCCTGCGCCATTCCCTGCGCCATTCCTTGCGCCATTCCTTCTTTCATACCTTTCTTCATTCCTTCCTTCATCCCTTTCTTCATTCCTTTTGCTTCTCCTTTTTCATACCCTTCCTTTATAGCATAGTCATACGCTGCGAGGTCGGTGCGGTGCGCGTCAAACTCCCACATATACGTATCTCGCTCGCCAGGACTCATCAGGGCAAGTTCAGTAGCCGTTTTCAATCCTTTGAAAACTGGCATCTCCCGCATAAAAGGCATCGTTTTCATTTTATTACTGTTTGAAATTATGTACAACCATTTTTCTAAATCTGTCTTGCAGTCTTCACGCTTGTATTTGCGGTACTGCGGCAAGTTGACCAACCAAAAATCCTGTTTGTCTGAATATTCGCAGCCGTTGGTGTAGTCGTACAGACCGCAATGCCTAATGTCCTTGTGCGCCAACTCGCGTTTCTCGTTGAAGTTCATCATAAAGACGCCATAGACTTTCTTTATGCCGAATTTCCACAAATCCTCGCCGACTTCGCCCTGCGTGGCTATCGACCGCCCCATATAGTAAATGACGCGGTCGTCGAAATACTCCTGACCGCGTTTCTGCATCTCTACAATGAAGTAGTCGCCGTCCTGAGTCTTGCATTTCAGGTCGAAAACTATGCGCCTGTCCTTATGCACTTCGCCAACTTCCTCGGTGTTCAAATATGTAACGTCCGTTACACATTCTGTTTTGTTATAAGTCTTCAATAACGAATTAATGAACGAAATCATAAATTCCTTGCGCTTGAAGACCCGCTTGAAACCAAAATCGGTGGTCAAATCGATGAACACCGGCATCTTCGGACTATCTGTGTATTCTTCTTCTGCCATTTAGTGATGTCTGCATACATTAATACTATACGATTGCAAAGTAAAAAAAGTTTTTTCATAATAACAAAAAAGAATGGTAAAATAATGTCATTTTTCTGGATTTCTCCTCAATTCCTTGGCTCATTCAAAATTATTTGTTTATCTTTGCCCCAATCAAAACCAACAAACTCAAAAACATTATGATAGTAACAGTAAAGCACAACCACTCAAAAGAGGAGGCTACGGAGCGCGCCAAGAAGTTCCTCCAAAAACTCAAAGAGGAAAACGGCTCGCGGGTTGACAACCTCCAAGAAAATTGGAACGGCAGCACCGGCAACTATTCCTGCACGTTCAACGGCATGAAATTCGCCGCAAAAATCGTCGTTAAGGACGACGAAGTAGTCGTGGACGGCAAAGTACCATTCTTTGCATTGCCCTTCAAAGGAGTAATTGAAAACGCCATCCGCGACAGTATGTTGAAGGCTATGAAGTAATCACACCAACAACAGCAGCCTAACGACGTCTGTTGTTTTCTTTAAACAAAAATTACCGTCAATTTTAACATCAATTATCGTAAATTTATTTTCAAAATTGACGGTAATTGACGAATCAATTGACGGTAATTTTCGTTTAAAACCTCGCCGCCGCAAGGCGGTTCAAATTTCTGATAATTAGCGCTTTGGCATCGAGTTGCCGTCCACCTTCACCACCTCGCCCTGCAAATAGTCGAGTGTGGATTCGAGAAGGCCGTCTTCGCTGTAGAAACGCCACGTGCCGTTCTCGTTGCCGGCGGCGTACTCGCCATCCACCGAGAGTTTGCCGTCGGGAAAATATTGACGGTATTCGCCGTGGAGATTGCCAGAGAGATATTTGGCATCAATCTTCAACTTCTTGTCGGGCATATAATACACCAAAAAATCGCCATGGAGCGTGCCGTCGCTGTATTTCTCTATCACGAGGGCATCGCCGGTGTTGGTGCGCCAAGTGCCGTCTTTCTCGCCAGCGTAATACTGACCCGACTGCAACGTGTCGCCCGCGTGGGACAGTTCGTAATAATCGCCATCCTCCTTGCCCTTAGCAAAATTTTCCACGCGGCGGATTTTGCCGTCGGGATAGTACCATTTCCAAGTGCCATCGGGATTTCCTTCCTTATAGACGCCCTCCTGCGCGGTCTTGCCATCGGCATAGTAAAAATACCACTGACCATCGCGCTTGCCGTTTCGGTAGCGACCCTTAGCGTTTACGACGCCAAGGCTGTCGTATAGCGTCCATTTGCCCTGCTCGCGGCCGCGTCCATCTACAATGCCGTCGGCAATCTTGCGGCCCTCGCTGTCGTAGGTAACTCCGCCATTGATTTTGCCATCCTCGTTGTAAAGGCGATGTACACCCACGGGCACAGAATCCTTGTAGCCGCCGCTGCTCTTTACACCGCCATTAGGGTAATATTCATTCTTGACCTTCACGGCGTCCTTGTTGGAGGCGAGCGAATTTTTGTCTTCCTGCTGCAATTGTCCCATTATGTAGCGGGCCACTTTGGTCTCCTTGCCGCGCTGGTCAAATTCGCGGTAATAGCCGTTCATATAGTCGTCCTTGTAATAACATTCCCACTTAACCTTTTTGTCGGGATAATAGCCGCGAAAAACGCCTTGTTTGCGACCTTTGTCGTCGATGCGGTTGATGAGATTTTTGTCGAGAAGTTGACCATATTTGTAGGTGAGGAGTGCGATTACCGTGCCTTCGCTATTATATTGGTACCCTTCGCCGTGCTTTCTGTCGTCTTTGAAGGGGATTTCGGTATCAAGAACGCCTTTCACGTAATAATACGCAAATCCCTGCCGCTTGTCGTCCCGGTAAAGTTCACGCGACTTCACTACATTGTGGTGCAACGAATCGTTATAACTCTCGTAGGTGCAAAAAAAGCCGTTTTTCTTGTCGTGATTATAATTGACAAGACTCGTGGTGTCGCCCGTCTCGTCAAAAAACAACCACGTGCTATCCAACTGAAAATCAGTGCGTCTGCCAATAGATTTGAGTTGTCCATTAGGGTAATAAGTCTTCCAAAACCCATCGGGCTTGCCGTCGCGAAGATTGCCCTCCGACGATATGCTGCCGTCTGGGTAATAAAACTTGTTGTAGCCGTTGGGATTGACGTCTTGGGCGTCGGCACAGGTCGCCGCCACAAGAATTGTAATCAACAACAAAAATACTCTTTTCATAATGTTTTTAATAATCATAATATCAACAATTTATGAGGATGCGCACGGTAGAGACGCAAAATTTTGCGTCTCTACGACATCGTCAGGTAGTCGCTACGCGAGAAATCCTACAAATTATTACAAATCTTTCAAATCCTTATTTGTTTGATTTGTAGAGATTTGTACGATTTATGTCCGTCAGGACACTGCCCGATGCAGAGACGCAAAATTTTGCGTCTCTACGACATTGCCATCATCCTTTCGATACACACCTTCGCCTTCCTCGACAACTCCTCCGGCAAATCGACCTCGGGAAATTCGTATTTAAGCGTCAAGTAAATCTTTTTCAACGAGTTGCGCTTCATATTGACGCAAACGTTGAGCGGATGGCCGTGCTCGTTTGGCACGGGAATGAAGGTCTTGTTTGGGCTGCGCTTGGTCATTTCATAGAAGATGCCCGGCTCGGTGGCAACAATGAACTCGGTTTCGGGCAGTTCGTATGAAGCCTTCAACAACGCCGATGTCGCGCCGATGACGTCAGCCTGCGCCAAAATCGACTCGTTGCACTCGGGGTGGGCGAGAACCTTTGCCGAAGGGTGCTGCTTTTTAAGTTCGGCGAGACTATTCGCATCGAAATGGTCGTGAACGTGGCACCCACCGTCCCAAATCACCATATTTTCCCTGCCCGTTACCTTCTTTACGTAATTGCCGAGATTGCGGTCGGGACCAAAGATGATTGGCTCGTCCTTGGGCAACTGCGAAACAATCTTCACTGCGTTTGACGACGTTACAACGATGTCCGTCAACGCCTTGACCTCCGCAGTGGTGTTCACGTAGGAAATAACGGTGTGGTTAGGATACTTCTTAATGAACTCCGCGAGCGACTTCTCGTTCACCGAATCGGCGAGCGAACAACTCGTCGCAAGGTCGGGAATGAGTACTTTTTTGTTGGGCGACAATACCTTAGCTGTCTCCGCCATAAAGTGGACTCCCGCAAATACAATAATATCTGCGTCGGTCTTGGCGGCTTGTTGGCTCAGTCCGAGGCTGTCGCCGGTGTAGTCGGCAATCTCCTGTACCTCGGCGGTGGTATAGTAATGCGCCAAAATCACGGCGTTCTTCTCCTTCTTCATACGGGCAATCTCTGCCCTGAGGTCGATGCCGTCGGGTACCGGCATATCTATATGACCGTTTTTGAGTGTCGGTTTCAGTGTCTCTTCCATTGCGTTTCGGTTTTTATAATTATATTTTTTTTAATTTTTTAAATCTATTATGATTTTTATAGCCTGTTGATATTGTTGAAAACTCAATTTTCTGTAATTTTGTAATGAAGTTTTCAACATCGTAACTTTTTTTGGCTAAAAGTTATCCACCGTTGCAACTGTTTTAGCATTAGCGGATTATGGATGTTATCAACAATGGGCGAAAAAAAGTTACACAAATTTTACACTTCGTAACTGTTTTCGGTTTCTAAGTTACAAATTTGTGGATTAACGGTGAATATTTTGTGGAAAAAAAGTTGTTTTTGTTGATAATTTTTAACTTTGTCGCGGATTTCGCGAGTTGTCAACTTACAACCCACACTTTTCCACACCGTTGTTAACACTCATTGTTGAAAACCTCGCCGAAATCCTGACTTATAGCGTGTTACAGCTATATTTGTGATATTTTTATATAACGCTAATGCGCTTAATTTCAGGATTTTCGTTAACTTTGCTGTATAAAAGTTATCAACACTGTAAATTATAGTAAACATTTTAAATAATTTTTTATAGTTAATATTATGAAAATCAGCAAATTATTCATAGCCTCCGACCACGCGGGCTACGAACTGAAACTTTTCGTGAAGGATTACCTCCAAAAGAAAGGTTTCGATGTTACTGACCTCGGCACCAACTCCGCCGAGAGTTGCGATTATGCCGACTACGCGCATCCTCTCGCCGTAGAGGTCGAGAAGTCGCCCGATTACTACGGCATCACCATCTGCGGCAGCGGCAACGGCATTGCAATGACCGCCAACAAGCATCAGGGAATCCGCGCTGCATTGTGTTGGAACGAGGAAATCTCGCGTCTCGCTCGCTCCCACAACAATGCCAATGTGCTTTCGATGCCCGCCCGCTTCATCTCGAAGGACGAGGCAATCAAGATTCTCGAAATGTTCTTGAACACCGAGTTTGAGGGCGGCCGCCATCAGCGTCGCATCGAGAAAATGCCCGTCAAGTAGCTTTATTTCAGGTTTTTAGCAAACCTAATCAAGTGCTTGGCAACCAAAATTCCTGCCAACGCGCCGAGGGTGTCGGCGAGCATATCTGCCCACTCAAAACTACGCCACGGCAGGAATGATTGCACTACTTCTATCGCCGCGCCAAATCCCGCGCACAATGCGAGTGTGAGCAGGTCTGCGCGGCGTTTTTCGTAGGTAATCAGGAATCCCAAAACGCCAAAAATGCCAAAATGCACTATTTTGTCCATATAAGGGATTTCGATTTTGGGCATTTCGTCGCCCGGTTTCATTGTGGTTGCAAGGAGCATTATCAACGCCCAAATGATGCTCAGTTTGTATTTTTTTAAAAAGTTCATTTTTATAATACTCTGTATGTCAGGTCTTTATGTACATATCCCGTTTTGTGAGAGCAAATGTGGCTATTGCGACTTCTACTCCATAAAACGCTACAAAGATAGTGATTTTGCATCAGATTTCATAAAATCTGTGGTAGATGAAATCACACAGAAAGCGTATTTGTTTAAGAATCAGACAGTTGATACCATTTATTTTGGCGGTGGTACGCCGTCGATATTGCCTTTGGAGCAATTGGAGCGCATCTATAAGGCAATTGCTGACAATTACAATCTTTCCTCTTCCCTCTCTCCTCTTTCCTCTCTCGAATGTACTTTGGAAATCAACCCAGAACACGCAACCGACGAATATTTCTCTGATTTACAACGACTTGGCTTTGTTAATAGGTTGAGTACTGGATTTCAGTCGATGACTGACGATGGTCTCAAATATCTTGGCAGAAGGCATACTGTTGATGACAATCTCCGGTATTTGCGTCTCTGCGATAAATACGGATTTTCCAACTATTCTGTTGATTATATCTTTGGTTATGAGATACTTACGGCTGATGAAATAGAACGTGCTTTCCAATTTTTGATAGGGGAGGGCGTGCCACATATTTCGGCGTATAGTCTTGGTATTGAGGACAATACGCCTTTTATGCTCAAACTCCGCAAAGGGCAGATTCACAAGATGGACGATGATTTTTACCTGTCGCAATTCTTGCAAATCCACAATCTTTTGGAATCCAACGGCTACAATCATTACGAAATCTCAAACTATTCGTTGCCCGGATGTCATTCCCGACACAATTCAAACTATTGGGAATCAGTGCCTTACCTTGGTTTTGGACCTTCGGCACATTCTTTTTATGATGGTACGCGTAGTTGGAACGCCCGCAAACTCTCTGATTATCAACAACAAATCTCCAACCACGAACTCTACGCCGAACACGAAATTCTCTCCGAAGACGACCTTTTTAACGAGTATATAATGCTCAGACTGCGGACTCGCCAAGGAATCGACATTGAGTATTTGACGTTGCATTTCGCCAAATATGTTTCACATTTCTACAAAATCCTCCGTCGTAAAGAAATGCTTGGCTTTTTTAACGTTAACGACCGTTATGTAAACCTCAATTTGAATGGCATTTTCATTTCCGATCACATCATATCAGAATTTTTCGTCTAAAATTTCAGTTTCAACGTCAATTCAGTTACAGAATCGTAATGTCGATACTTGTCGCTTGGGATTTCGGAGCGAAATTCGTAGTTGTAATGCAGGTCGATGTAGAAATGTTTGCTAAGTTTGTTTTCCAAATGTACAGTTAGATTGAAGATGTAATCGTCAAAATTCTTGATTGCCGGTTGGTAAAACGCTATCATTGAGAACGTTAGATTTTGACTGAGGCGTTGATAAATCTTTGGTCGCACGGAGATACGCCATACTTCCTTGTTAAGGTAAGTGTCCTCGTCGGTGTAATTCACATTGTCATAGACGATTGCGCCGCTGAGTGAGTATTCGCAAGTGTCCGGCTTGTACAGGAAATTGTACTTGGAGCCGGTGAGTGCACTCATCTTGCAGTCGTAACCCTTATAATGATTGCTCACCATCTCCAACGCCACAAAGATTGACCATTTGCCAAACTTGTAGAAGTCGTAATTCATACTTCCGTTGAGTCCCTTGTTGCTTTCGCGACCATTTTCGAGTTGGTAAATGAACTTGTATTTGGTTGCAAAACACATTGTGGAATCCTCGTAAACCACTGAGCCTGTGTTTTTTAGGCTGAAATTGTCAACATTGCCGGAGTTGTCTGTTGCGCCGAGTCCGAGTTCTGAGTTCCACTTCTTTTGTGCTGTTGATATTGTCGTTGTCATCAGCAATGCAACGAGCAATATGATTTGATTTGTTTTCATATTTTTTGTATCTTTGTATTTTGTTTTACAATATGCTATAAGTGTTATACTCTAACTTTATACATAAACTTTACACTTTAAACTATAAACTTTAAACTAAACTTGCAATGGGCAAACTTAAACAGCTTGCAGGCCAAACATTTATCTATGGGCTGAGTTCGATAGTTGGGCGCATACTCAACTACTTTCTTGTGCCGTTATATACCCACTGTTTCCCGTCGGAGGAGTATGGTGTGGTTGTCGAAATGTACACTTACATTACATTCCTGTTAATCATACTTACCTACGGTATGGAAACAGGCTTTTTCAATTTCTCCAAGTCGGAGAATAATCCTGAACTTGTGTTCACCACGAGCATAACTTCCTTGTTCACAACGAGTTCGCTCTTTATTTTGCTTGGTCTTTGGTTTGCGCCAAATGTTGCCCATTACCTTGGATACGACAATCACGTCGATTTTGTGTCGTATGTTGTCATCATTCTTGGACTCGATGCGCTTACCTCGATACCATTTGCCCGCCTGCGTCAACAAAACAAGGCTATCAAGTTTGCCTTATTTAAGTTGATTGGCATCTTTGTAAATATAAGTCTCAACCTTTTCTTCATACTTTGGCTGCCAAATTTAGCGCAAAATTATGAATTTTTTTCGTCAATTTACTCAAAAGATTTTGGTGTGGGTTATGTTTTTGTGGCAAATTTGGTATCGAGCGTTTTGACATTGTTGCTATTTGTGCCTGATTTTCTGAAAGTTAAGTTTCAATTTGATGGCAAGTTGCTAAGGCGAATGTTGGTATATTCATTACCACTTGTAGTTTCTGGTTTGGCGGGTATGATCAACGACTTTTTTGATCGTGTTGCAATCAAATTTTTCTATACGGTTCCCGATGGGGTAGAGGATGCTAATAAGTTCATACTCAGCGAGATGGGTATTTATGGTGCTAATGCCAAAATCGCCGTGCTGATGACATTGTTCGTGCAATGTTTTCGCTATGCTGCTGATCCGTTTTTCTTTTCGCAGAAGGGCAGCAAGGATTTCAATCAGTTGTTTGCAAATGTCAATAAGTACTTGATTCTCTTTGGGTTGTTCATCTTCCTCGGCATTATGGGCTATATGGACATTGTAAAACACTTTATTGCAGCGTCTTATTGGGACGGATTGAAAGTAGTTCCGTTGTTGTTGATAGGACATTGGCTCGTTGGGTTGGTTTATTTGCAGTCGTTTTGGTACAAGTTGGGTGGCAAGACGGTCTATGGCATTTATATCTTCCTGATTGGCAGCGTGTTGACTATCGTTTTGGATTACTTGCTCGTGCCAAGGATGGGTTACATCGCCTGTGCGTTGACTAATGCATTTAGTTCGTTTGTGATGCTTGTTATAACATTCGTGTGGGGCAGGAAGCATCTGCCGTGCGATTACGATTTTCGTAACATCATCATTTTCTTCGTATTAGCCTGCGTTTCATATTTCTTGATTACGCTCGTTGATGATTTTGATTTTTGGATCACACTCTCGATTAACACATTGATTATCATTGCTTTTGCGGCAATTGTTATAAAAGTTGAAAATCTTTGGCAACCGCTAAAAAACTTTGCCAATAAATTGTTAAAGCGATGAATTTTGATTAATTTTGTCAGATAATTTATAAATTGGAAGTGCTATGTTGGTAAAAATTATTAATAAAAGCAACAACCCACTGCCGAAGTATTCCACAGAATTTTCGGCTGGGATGGACATTTGTGCAAATCTCACTGACGACTTGATAATCAAGCCGTTGCAGCGTGTTTTGGTTCCAACTGGATTGTTCATCGAACTCCCTGTTGGCTACGAGGCGCAGATACGGCCGCGCTCTGGGCTTGCCATCAAGAGTGGAATCACCGTCTTGAATACGCCTGGCACGATTGATTGTGATTACCGTGGCGAGGTCAAGGTTATTTTGATTAACCTTTCTGACCAAGATTTTACGGTTCATAATGGCGATAGGATTTGTCAAATGGTGATTGCTAAATACGAACAGGCTGAATTGCAACAAGTTGAGGTCTTGTCTGATTCTGTGAGAGCCGATGGAGGTTTCGGACATACGGGAGTATGAAGAAGATTTTAGTCATATTATTTTTGATTGTAATTGCTTGTCCTATTGCTACTTACGCGCAGAAGGACAGTAGCAAAACGTTGTCCCCTGAGGTGAGGTTTCAGGATTCTTTTTCTCAGGCTAATATCCATCTATTGAAGGGCGACAATGCTAAGGCTGTGTCGTGCCTTGTCAACTGCCTGAAAATCAAACCTCAATCGTCGGCTGCTAATTTTCAGTTGTCGAGGATTTATTATCTTGACCGCAATTATGATGTTGCGCTCAATTATGCACTCAAAGCGCATCAACTGAAACCCGACAATCGTTGGTACAGTAGGTTTACTGCTTTGATTTACGAACAACTCCACGATTACGACAAGGCAAAAAAATATTTCCAATATTTCCTGAACTCGAATCCTACTTACGATGATTACGAGTCGTTTTATTCTTTTCAGTTGGATTTTGGTAAAATCGACGATGCCATCGCGACGCTCGACAAGATGGAATCGCTTTTTGGTTATGAAACTATGTACTCATTGCACCGTGCCGAGCTTTACACCCAAAAAGATGACATCAACCGAGCCGCCGAGGAGTACAAACGCCTAATTCGTATAGATTCCACAAATTTGAGTGCATACGGTTTGCTCGAAGAATTGTATTATAATCACGGCAAACTTGCTGAGGCACAAGAAGTTCAAAAACGAATTGCACGAATTGACCCAAATAATCCGCTCTCACATCTCTCTCAGGCTATGTTGTGCCGAACATCGGGTCAGGTGGATTGTTTTTATGAAAATCTCGTCGAGTCTTTCAAGAGCGACAAGATTACCATCAAGGACAAACTTTTGATTATCTCAGATATTTTCAACGACAGCAAAATTTTTGACGAAGACAAGGTCGAAACACTTTTTCAGACGTTGAACGATTTTTTCCCGGAGTCCGCTTTGGTTCATTCCAACTTTGCGGATTTTTATCTTTTTGTCAACAAGCCCGACCAAGCACTCGAACAACTCGAACTCGCCGTCAAGCACAACCTCTCCGACTACAAAAATTTTCACACTATTTTCCAGCTCTACTTCATTTGCGAAGATTACGAAGGTTTGCGAAAATTTGTTGACAATGCGTTGGAGATGTTTCCCGATGTAGCCGAGGTTTATATGTATTCGGCGGTTGCGGATATGGGTCTGAAAAAATTTGACGATGCGTCGGATGGTTTCAGCAGTGCGCGAGATTTTGGAATTGAGTTTTCGCCTGCTGCCAACGACTATTGTTTTTATTTTGGTTATTATAACTATTTGCTTAATAGTAAGAAAATTGCGTTTGATTATTTCGACAAATATTTCAATGGTAATTCGCTCGATTGGTACTTCACATTGCGATATGTGTATTGCCTTGTGGATTCCCGTCAAAATCTTAAACGTGCCGAACAGCTTTTGGCATCGTTGGACAAGGAGCATCACAAATATTACTATTATTATTATGTGAGTGCATATTACAAATACGTGATAGGCGATGTGTCAGGCGCAAAGACTGACATTGCCACGGCATTGAGGCTCGAACCTGACAAACCGTCAGTGAAAAACCTCGCGGCAGAAATTGATAAAATGAAATAACATTATAGTTAACGATATGAAAATTAAGGTTTTACTCGGATTATTAATTGTAACGTTTTTGTTTGCCTCCTGTGGCAACAAGAAAAAACGTCATAACAAAAATACTGACACTCCGGCAGTAGAAGTTGTCAGTGGCAGTTCTGACCCGGCGTTCTTCAATGCCGTGAAGGATTGTTTTGCCGAAAAAGATACGTTCAGCACTGTTGAAATTGGCTTCAACTTGAAGTTAAATTCGCCTGAGAGAAATCTCTCTGCATCAGGGCAGTTACGCATCGCAAATGATTCTGTGATTTGGCTGTATGTGAAGGCTCTCGGCTTTGAGGTTGCACGTGCAAAATTTACCAAGGATTCTGTGGCAGCAGTTGTAAAATTAAAGAATAGTTATTTCAAGGGCGACTACTCTTTGATGAAGCGTTATATTCCTGTGGCAGTGGATTTTAGCGTGTTGCAAAGTATATTTTTAAATCAAGTTTTCTTGTTTCCGGAGAATGATGTCAAAAATTTGAGTTACTTTGATTTTTATGATGCTGACAATCTGCTCAATGTTACATCTTTTGGTAATGCAAACTATGCTAAAACGTTTGGTTTCAACTATTTGTTTAACATCGACAAAACCAACAAACACCTTTGCAATGCCACTGTTGAGATTCCGAAGTCGGGCAAGTTAGTCAAGATAGAGTATTCTGACTATAAGTCAGTGGCAGGACACTTGATGCCGCACGAACTCCGTATTACGATGGACGATTACGAAGTTACATTCACGACCAACAAGATTACATTCGGGAAAAAACTTAATTTCCCGCTTACTATACCGTCAAGTTACAAACCGTTTGAATTTTAAATGAGCAAGTTACGCAACATATTAATTATCTTTGTCTTCGCGTTGACGGCGAAGGTTGGATTTGCGCAGATGTCGTTGAGCGATCAGAATGCGTTTTTGGATTCTGTAATCAAAGATATGTCGGATTCATCGAGTGCTGCTGTGCCGATTCTTGAACAGCAAGTTGCTATCAAGGAGCAGGTTATCAGACAGTTGAAGGATTCGATTGTGCAGATTGACAAGGATATTCGCAATCACGAAATATATTATGACCGACTCAGCGCACAGTTGGAATATGAAAAAAATATCTATTCCGATTTGGTGG
Organism: Bacteroidales bacterium UBA3824; assembly: GCA_002393195.1. Classification (GTDB taxonomy): domain Bacteria; phylum Bacteroidota; class Bacteroidia; order Bacteroidales; family UBA3824; genus UBA3824. Next base: position 78,736 of record DGIK01000167.1, read on the forward strand.
TGAAGGCTTACCGTCTTCGCAGTTTGATGTACGAAAATTTTGACATTTTTAGTTTCGACAATTTGTACACGACATACCGTCAGTTCTTGTATGTCAAGTGGTTGTCGGATTATAGAAAGAAAAAAATCCTCAACATCAAAAATCTTAAACGCGACATTGAAAAGGTGGTTTCGGAACTTGAATTTTGCAAATTGATGAAGGCAAACAAGGCAAAACAGCAGGGAGTAGAGGAGGGGTTTCTCCGTCAATACACGTCGCGAAGGTCAGAATTGCTCCGTCATTTGAGAAACGAAACAGTCGTTGATGGCGAAATCCACCGAAACAATCTCGATTCTATCCGCAAAGTATCGCAATTCGCGGCAGTGGATTCGCGGTCAGATTCGTCAACGCTCTTTCAATTGCAGGAAGGATATTTGATTTGGCCCGTGCATAAGGCGGTCATTATCAATTATTATGGCGTAAAACCGCATCCTGTTTTTGATAATGTCAGGATTAAGAATGATGGAATTGATTTTTGCGTACCGTCGTCTGCCAAGGTTCAATGCGTGTATGGCGGCGTGGTTACAAAAATCACTTTGTTGCCTCGCAATCAATACGTTGTGATTGTTAAACACGGCGTTTATTATACAGTTTACAACGGTTTGGACAATACGGAAGTGTCTGTTGGCGACGAGTTGGAGCGCGGCGATGTCATTGGTTCGTTTAGCGACGAGCAGAGCCACGCCAACTTCAATTTTCAGATATGGAAAGGCACAGAAAGCCTCGATCCATACAAATGGTTAATTAAATACAAGAAGAAATGATGCAGTCGAATTTTTCAGTCATAGAATCCAAGTTGGACGATTTTGTGAGGAAGTTTTATTCCAACAGGATTGTTGTGGGCGTGTTGCTGCTGCTTTTGGTGGCGGCGGTTTCGCTGTTTTCGGTGTTTTTGATTGAGAGTTTTGCATTTATGACGCCGATTGTAAAGACCATTTTATTTTACTTTTTGTTGTTTGTCTTTGCAGCGGTTTTTGTGTTTTTCATTGGGATTCCGCTTTGCAAATTGTTGAAAATTATTCCTTATATTTCATACGAAGAGGCGGCGGGCATCATATCCGAATATTTTTCGGATAGTAGTGATATGTTGCTCAATGTCATTCAGTTGAATAGGGGAGAGAGCAACGATTTTCTCGTGGCAGCCATCAATCAAAAGATTGAAAAAATATCGCCGTGGAATTTCACTCACGCCATCAATTTTCAAAAAACTTGGAAATTTCTGTATGTTTCGGGTGGCATTTTGGCGTTTTTGTTGTTGATGAGTTACTTTTTCAGGGCAAAAATGTCGTCGGGTGCGTCACGTTTTATGAATTATTCTGTGTATTATCAGCCTGACAATCCTTACACTGTGCGCCTGCTCAACGATTCTTTGAGGTGTGCCAATGGTGATGACTTTACGGTGCTTTTGGAGGTTGACGGGCCGTCGTCGCCGCAGGATGTTTATGTGAAAACCTCGGTTGTGAATGCCCGTATGAACGTAGATTCTGCAAATCATTATTCTTATACATTCCGCAATTTGACGGCGGATGTCGATTTTTCGTTTGGATATTTGGGCTATCAGACCGACGATTTTACGGTTTCTGTTTTCCAAAAACCGCAAGTTTTGGGCGTTACAGTGTCGGTAACTCCGCCCGCTTACACTCAAATCAAGGGCGACGAATTTGAAAACACTGGTGATTTTACAGTCCCTTTTGGGTCGCAAATTTCGTGGAAATTTGATGTTGCCAACTGTCAAGGCTTCAATTTTTACGCTGATACAGCCCTCGTTGAGTCCAAAATTGACGGCGAAAAGGTTGTTACGAACCGCAAAGCCCTCAAATCTTTCGATTATCGTTACGATGCTACGGGCGATAATGGCTTCAAATATTCCTCAAATTTGTTTCACGTGAATATTGTTCCCGATTATTATCCGCAGATTCAGGTTGTTTCGGCGGTGGATTCCACCACGGCAAACGCTGTTTTCTTCTCTGGACACATCGCCGACGACTACGGTTTTCACTCGTTGACGTTCAATTATTACGACACTAAAACTCCTCAAAACATCAAGTCGCAGCCGATAGACGTTGCACAGTCGGTGTCGCAAGATTTTTATTTTTACTTTGATTTCAACAATTTGCCAAAGTCGGTTTCTTACTATTTTGAGGTTCGAGATAATGATGCTGTATCTGGTTTTAAGGCTGCCAAGACGCCTATTTCGGTTTATACGACCATCACAAACGAGGAAAAACAGGAACGTGTTGACAATTTGAATACGTCGATTTCTGACAAAGTTGACCAAGCCAAGCGCATTTTGAACGAATTGACCAACGATTTGAACGATTTTCAGAAGTCAATTTCTGCCAATGATATGATTTCAGATTGGGAAAAACAATTAAAATTGAACAATCTGATGGAAAAACAGAACCGTTTGCAGCAGTTGATGCAGGAACTTTCACAAGAAAATTCGTCGAAAAACGCCTTTGAAAACCAACTTTCGCCCGAAATGTCGGAGGATTTGTTGGAAAAACAGCGTCAGTTACAGGAACTTTGGGACAATCTTCTTTCTGACGACATCAAAGAACTTTTAGACAAGATTAATGAGATGAAAAATTCGCTCAACGAGAAGAATTTGCGTGACAATATTTCGGATTTGAAGTTTGATTTTGACCAAATCAACGAGCAGTTAGACCGCAACAGTGAGTTGATGAAGATGTACAATGTTGACAACAAATTGCAAAAATTGACGCAAGATTTGAACAATTTAGCGGATGACCTTCGTGATATTTCACGTGAAATCAAAGAGCAAGGGGACAATCCAAATGTTAATCAAAGCAACAAAAATAACAAATCAGACAAGAATAATGCGAATAAGTCTGACAATAATGCCGATAACAAGTCGCAAAACGACCAAAATTCTGACGCTGACAATCAGGATTTGGCTCAAAAAATGGAAGATTTGTTGAATCAATTCAGCGAAAAATTCAAAGATTACAACGATTTGATGCGATTGAATGAGGAGTTAGGAGACAACAAACTCCAAATTAATGACGTGCAATCGCAGTTTGAAGATTTGAAAAGTAACCTCCAACATCAGCAAAATGAGTTGAACGATTTGGAAAACAAGCCTAACAAGTCTGACAATAATGCTCAAAACGGTGACAAATCTGATTCGCAGAATCAGAAAAAAGACGCCAATAATGATAATAATGACGCTCAGAAATCGGATTCGCAGCAATCTGTTTCACAAGAAACAAATGCTCAAAAGCAAGATTCGCAGCAGTCTGTTTCACAAGAAACAAATTCACAAAAGCAAGATTCACAGAAATCTGACACGCAAAAACAGGATTCGCAGCGGTCTGATTCACATAAAACTGATTCTAACAAAAATCAGAATCAGCAAAATGGCAATCAAAACCAAAATTCGCGTCAGCGTCGTGAGCAACTTTCGCAGCAGATGGAGGAGTCTTCGGAGCAGATGGAGGATTTGGCCGACCAAATGCAGGGCTTGCAGATGCAAAATCAGCAGAAAAAATATCAGGAAAACATCAATGATATACGTCAGATTTTGGACAATTTGTTGACTATTTCTTTCAACCAGGAGTCTATGATTAATCAGTTGAAGTCAAATACTCAAATTGTTTATTTGTCAACGGATTTTTTACGTGCTGAAAATTCTATTCAGAAGGATTTTGCACTCGTGAAAGATTCGATTTACGTGCTTGCAAAACGTGTTCCTGAACTTGGACACGCCGTTTATGAAAAGATTGATGACATCAATACTAATTTCAACAAGATTTTCAGCGGCATCAACAACAATTCGCGTTCATCTGTGATGTCGTCGCAGCAGCAATTGCTCACCAACGTCAATGATTTGGCGTTAATTTTTAATGAAATTGCTGACCAAATGCAGAATCAACAGAATCAGCAGGGCAATCAGTCGCAGCAAGAGCAGGAAGAATCTACTTCACGCAACAAGAAGGAAATGCAACAGCGTCAAGAGAATACTCAACAGATGAAAAATCAGCAGCAATCCCTCAAACAGCATCTCCAAAATATGCTTCAACAACTTCAAGAGGGCGGCAAACCGTCGTCGCAACAGTTGGCGGAAAGCCTAAAAATGCAGGAGATGATGATGCAAAAGTTGCAGGAGATGAAGGGACAGCAAGGACTTTCGGGCGAGGAGCAGAAGTTGATGAACCAAATTCAACAGTTGATGGAGCAAAACAAGAACGACATCATCAACCGCAACATCAATCGTGGTATGTTGAACCGTCAGGATGCCATCTTCAACAAACTTCTTGACCTCGAGAAAGCCGAAAAATCTCAAGATTTTGAGGAAAAACGTGAGAGTAAACAAGGTTCGGATTTTCAAAATATTAATCGCGACAATCTAAACCTTAAATTGAAGGATTTTGGCGTCAAGGAATACATCAATCTTTCGCCTGTAAACCTCAATTTGTTTTATCAGAATATTTACAATGATTATATACAAAACTTAGACTAATTGTATCGTATGAAAACATTTATTACAATCACATCTGACATCGAAAACATAAAGGCGGTGGAGAATTTCATCGACCAGCTGAGTGCCGAGTACCATATTGCCGAAGATTTGTATGGCAATATACTCGTTGCCACATTGGAGGCTGCCACCAACGCCATCCGTCATGGCAACAAGTGCGACCTCACCAAATATGTATTCATCAGTGCCAAGATAGAGAATGGACAGCTTGTGCTTTCCGTCAAGGACGAAGGTCTTGGCTTTGACTACGACAATCTTGCCGACCCCACGCTGCCCGAAAACATCCAAAAGTTTAGCGGCAGGGGAGTGTATCTCATTCGTGAACTCAGCGATAGGGTGGAGTTCCTTGAGGGCGGCACCCTGGTCAACATGTATTTCAATCTGGAGGGTTAATACGCGATGAACATAGATTTCAACTTTGAAGATGTCAATTTCGTCCTTCCCGACGAGCAGTCGTTGAAGGGTTGGATTGACTACACCGTGAAAAACGAGCATTGTTTCACGGGAAACTTGTCGTATATTTTCTGTTCCGACGAGTATCTTTGGAACATGAACAAGCAATATCTCGGCCACGATTACTACACGGACATCATCACTTTTGATTATGTCGAGGATAAGTATGTGAGTGGGGATATGTTCATTAGCTACGACAGGGTATACGATAATGCTGAAAAATTCGGTGTTTCGCGTGAAACAGAATTGCTTCGTGTGATGATACATGGAGTGCTTCATCTCGTCGGTTATGACGACCTCACCGACGAACAGGAGGCTGAAATTCATAGAATGGAGGATTTTTATATTGACGTTTACAATAGCAAGTTCAAGAAATGATTGAAGAATACGATGTGATTGTAGTGGGTGCTGGACACGCTGGATGCGAGGCTGCGGCGGCTTCGGCAAGGCTTGGAGTCGAGACGTTGCTCATTACGATGGATATGTTTAAGTTTGCGCAAATGTCGTGCAATCCGGCGATTGGTGGCATTGCAAAAGGGCAGATTGTGCGCGAGATTGATGCTCTCGGTGGTTTGACTGGCATCATTACAGATATTAGCAGCATACAGTTTAGAATGCTCAACCGTTCCAAAGGTCCTGCGATGTGGTCTCCGCGTGCGCAGTGCGACCGTGTGAAATTTTCTGTGAATTGGCGAAATGAATTGGAAAGAATTCCCAATCTGTATTTTTGGCAGGACGCTGTAAAAAGCATCGACGTCGAAGAGGGTAGAGTAGTGGGCATTGAGACTGTTTTCGGCGTGAAATTCAAGTGTTCCAAAGTGGTCGTTACAGCCGGCACATTCCTCAATGGTTTGATGCACGTCGGCGGAAAACATTACGAAGGCGGACGTATTGGCGAAATTCCGAGCCACGGTTTGACTGAAACTCTCCTCGCTGCGGGCGTCAAAACTGGCAGAATGAAGACCGGCACACCTGCCCGAATCGACGGCAGGACGATAGATTTCTCTAAAATGACAGCGCAATCGGGCGACGAAAACCCCGATTCTTTTTCATATTTGACGGACGAAAATTCGGGAAAAATCAAAATTGATGGTCGTGAATATTCTCGTCTGCCGCAGAGAGATTGCTATATTTCTTACACTAATCCTGATGTTCACGACGAATTGAGGAAGGGTTTTGACCGCTCTCCGCTCTTCAATGGCACGATAAAATCCACCGGCCCGCGCTATTGTCCATCGGTGGAAACCAAGATAATTACCTTTGCCGACAAGCAGTCGCACCCAGTTTTTCTCGAACCCGAAGGCACAGAAACTTGCGAATATTACCTGAATGGTTTTTCGTCGTCGTTGCCTTTTGAGGTGCAATATGCAGCCATCCGAAAGATTCCTGGTCTCGAAAATTGCAAAATTTTCCGTCCGGGATATGCCATCGAATATGATTATTTTGACCCGACGCAATTGCTTCACACGTTGGAATCAAAGGTCGTGAAAGGTTGCTATTTTGCTGGGCAGGTGAATGGTACGACAGGATATGAAGAGGCGGCTTGTCAGGGATTGATGGCTGGTGCGAATGCTGCGTTGTCGTTCCTCGGTAAGGATGAGTTTGTGCTTTCGCGCAAGGATGCCTACATCGGAGTTTTGATAGACGACCTCGTTACCAAGGGAGTTGACGAGCCGTACAGGATGTTTACGTCGCGCTCTGAATACCGCATACTTCTCCGTCAAGACAATGCCGACGAACGCTTAACTCAGCGAGGTTTTGATATAGGTCTGGCGTCCGAAGAACGGTTCAAGACGTTCAAATCTAAAGAATCAAACGTCAACAAGATTCTTGAATATTGCAAGGAAACATCTGTTTCACGTGAAAAGATAAATCCGTACATAGAATCCAAGGGGGGCAAACCGCTCACGCAAGGCAACAGACTCTCTGCAATTGTGCTTAGGACGGAAGTTTCGCTTGCAGAATTGACCAACATTTTCCCATACTTGAAACGTTTTGGACGTTACGAAATAGAATCGGCGGAAATCAAAATGAAGTATCAAGGCTACATCGAGAGAGAGGAACAAACGGCGGAAAAACTTTCGCGGTTGGATTACGTGAAAATTCCTCCGCAATTTGATTATGAAAAATTGCAATCGCTCTCCATCGAGGCACGTCAAAAACTCGCTCGAATCCGTCCCACGAATATTGGTCAGGCGTCAAGGATTCCCGGCGTAAGTCCGTCGGATATTAATACGCTGCTGATTCATCTCGGGCGGTGAGGGTTGACAATGCAATTTATTTTTTACAATGCATAATTCATAATGCATAATTGTCATCCGGGGTGGGGGAGAATGTGATGGAATTTTTTTTAACAACGAATTAAACGAATGAAACGAATATTTGGTTGAACGGATTGATTGTAGAGACGCGATTAATCGCGTCTCTACACGAATTAAACGAAAACAATTTTTGTTGCGAATAGGATTTGATGAAAACAAATTTTGTTGCGAATTGAATTTGACGAAAACAAATTTTGTTACGAATTTAATTAATCGAAAATGATTTTTACCATTAATCTTGGTCGAATTTATTTCCGTTTTATTCGCGGTAGAGACGGTGTGCACACCGTCTCTACACAATTGAATGATTCGTTTTAATTTGTTTAATTCGTTGTTAAAAATAGCACAATACTTTAATCGTTAAATTCAATACTTATGGAAAACACTCTCGAATATAAAGTAAAGACGTTGCCGACCTCGCCGGGGGTTTATAATTTTCTTGATGAAAATGGGACGGTGATTTATGTGGGCAAGGCGAAGAATTTGCGCAACAGGGTGTCGTCGTATTTCCGTGAAAAAAATCAGGTCGGCAAGACGCGATTCCTTGTAAGGCATATTCACGACCTGTTGCATATCTGCGTGAATACAGAGACTGACGCGTTGCTATTGGAAAATAAGTTGATTAAACAATTCCAACCGCGTTACAATATTCTCCTCAAAGATGACAAGACTTATCCGTGGATTTGCATCACGCACGAAGATTTTCCGAGGGTGTTTTTCACACGCAAAAAGGTTAATGATGGCACCGAATATTTCGGCCCTTACACGTCGGTATTTGCGATGCGAGATATTTTGGAAATGATAAGGCGGACATTTTCGCTGAGAACTTGCCGTACTGTTTTTAGCGAGGAGAGCGTCGCGAAGGGCAAGCACGATGTGTGTTTGGATTATCATATCAAAAATTGTTGTGCGCCCTGCGTTGGCAATATTACCAAAGAGGAATACGCTGTTTGTATCAATCATGTCCGTCAAATCCTCAGTGGCAAAACCAATGTTGTGCTCAATTATTTGCGTTCCGAGATGGCTTCGCTTGCCGAAAAACTCGAATTTGAAAAGGCGCAAATCATCAAGGGAAAATACGACATCCTCAATAATTATCACGCCAAGAATGTAATCTCCGTGCATGTGCCAAACACGGTGGAGGTGTATTCGATTCTCAAAGACGAAAGCGACGATTTTTATTACGTCAATTTTATGAAGGTAAGCGACAGCGTCATCATTCGTTCCTTCACGCGGGAGATCAAAGACCGCGCCGACGATTCGCCCGAAGATATTCTCCTGACGACGTTGGCAGACATTCATTTTTCAGAATTGAATTTGGGCGACAAGCCGACGGAATTTTTGTTGCCGTTTGAGATTGATTTTAATATTGACGACATCAAAATCACTGTCCCAAAATCGGGCGACAAAAAACAGTTGCTCGATTGGTCGCTGAGAAATTGTCGGCTTTATATGGCGGAGCAACAACGTCAACGTTCGCTCGTTGACCCCGACGCGTCGGCAAATTCCTTGATGAAAAAGATGAAGGAAGATTTGCAACTTGACGTGGAGCCGAGGCATATCGAATGTTTTGACAATTCCAATATCCAAGGTACAAATCCCGTTTCGTCGTGCGTTGTGTTCCGCAATGGCAAACCTTACAAACGTGATTACAGATTGTTTAACGTGAAAACCGTGGTTGGCGCGGACGACTTTGCTACGATGCGTGAAGTTGTATATCGCCGTTACAAACGGTTGAGCGAAGAAGGCAAAGAATTGCCTCAGTTGATTGTCATCGACGGTGGCAAGGGGCAATTGCGTTGTGCATACGAAACTCTCCAAGCGTTGGGGCTTGATGGCAAGATTGCTGTTGTTGGTTTGGCAAAAAGGTTGGAGGAGATTTTTTATCCAAACGATCCTATACCATTGTACCTCGACCGCACGTCGCCGACATTGAAGGTAATCCAACATCTTCGCGACGAGGCGCATCGTTTTGGTATTACGTTCCACAGGAACAAGAGGTCGAAAGGAATGATACATTCAATTCTCGAAGACATACCGGGCATCGGCGACAAGACCATCGGAAAACTTCTCACTACTTTTGGCTCTGTAAACAAAATCGCCGAGCTCCCACTCATCGAACTCCGAAAAGTAGTAAATCTTGACCGCGCGATGAAAATTTACCAACATTTTCATCCCGATGACAACGATCCGGTGCAGTCGAGTAGAATTGCAGCTGAAACTGTTGAAAATGATAGTTCGGTAGAGTAAGGGATAAGTAATTGATTATTAGATAGTTAGAAAAGTTTAGCAATTTCTATATCTTGATTTCCTTTCGATTGTTTTGCTTGGCGTGTGCGGCAAGTCGAGTGAGGAAAAAGAAAACGGGATATGAATTTTTGAGTAGAGTGCGGGCGGCTTGCCCGCTTTCCAATATTTTATCGTGCTTTGGAAGTGGAGTGCGGGCGGCTCGCCCGCGTTCCAAAATCTTGTCGTGTTTTGGAAGTGGAGTGGGGGCGGCTCGCCCGCGTTCCAATATTTTATCGTGCTTTGGAAGTGGAGTGGGGCCATCTTGCCCGCACTCCAAAAATCTTGTCATGCTTTGGAAGTGTAGCGGGCAAGATGCCCGCACTCCACAAATCTTGTCGTGCTTTGCAAGTGTAGCGGGCGAGCCGCCCGCACTCCAATGAACCGCGTGAAATGACGTAATTTTCGGCTGAATTTAGGCGTTTACGATCGCTGTCAATAAAAGACATATTCCAACGATTTTGCGCCCGAAAAATTACCTAAAAAATGGGTATAAAAAAGACCGGCTGAAAAAAGTGCCGGTCTTACTACTCAAAAATCAAACGTACAAGGAAAAACAAAAAATATCTAATCTTCTTTCTCTTTAATTCTTACATAAACTGCACGGAGAATCCGATCTTGTTGAAGGGCAGCATCAACAGTTCGGAGTACTCTTGTCCAGTTTGCTGCATATCGTCGTCGTCATCGGGATAATACCAGTTGATGACCACGTCGTTGCCGTTTTTGTACAAGGTCTCCCACCTGTTGAACATCTCCAACAGAATCTTGGACGAGGCGGTGTTGAAGTAATCCAACTTCAAGTTGACCTCGGTCTTAGGGCATGGATTCTTGCCGTACTCCTCTATCCAATCGATGACGGGCTTGTAGAAGGCCGTCACATCGGCAGGGAACGACTTGCCTGTAAATTCGCAGACACCCGTGTTGGGATCCATGTCAATGCCCGGGGTGTCAACCGACTGTTCTAATATCAAATGTTCTATCATGGCTTTATGAGTTTTGTCGTATTATAGCATCATTTTTACCATTTTATGTAATAAAAATTATGCCAAACTATGCTTTTTTCACGTAAATTTTCGCTCTTCGCACTTTTTTAGAGACGGTGCGACAACTCAGCCACATTTTTGTCCTCCTCGCTGTCGTTGAGGAAAAACTTGATGTCGATGTGCTCGCTGTCATATCCACGTGGCACTACATAGTAGTATGTTACCGTTGCGCGGCGGGTGTGCCCGCTAAATTCTATCGTTGTGACAGAATCCTTGCCGGTGACATTGGGAATAGCAACAAACTCACAAAGTCTTGAAGGCGAATACAGATTGATTGTGTAGCAAAATACTGTACAACTGTCAGATGAAGAAGTGATAACATTGATATCTTTTATCGTTATCGAAGGATTGTCCAATGTTAGCATTTCTGTTTTGATTCTGCAAGCCGTCGTTACCAACACAATCGTCAATAGTAGAATCAGTAAATTTGCTTTCATAGTCTCTTCGTGAACCGTTTAGTTATTTCACGGCTCAAATATATGAAATATTTTTTATATAAAGCAAAACTTTAAGCAACTTTTTTTAAAAAATTTTTCATATCGGCATTTTAGACCATTGTAGGCAATCTATTGATTTTTCGGAAATTTTTAACGGTTCAGTTAATTTGGACAATTACCATTGCATCAAATTACGTGCCGAAACCGTTTTCGCTATTTTCCCGAAAGAATTTTCCGATAGAGAATTGCATCGTTGAGCACTTCTTGTGCTTTCTCTATGAATTGGTCGTGTCGCAGCGAATAGCGTATCATTCCTTCGTCGTAATAATACCGCCGGATGATTTCGGAACCGAGCGCAGTGCTTATTTGCGGCTTCTGTCGCTCGTATTCTTTATGTTTTTCTGCCTCTATCTGCTTTTTGAGCGTGTTGAGGGTGGAGGCAATCGTAGGATTGGCGTATTCTGACTTGATGTCGGTAGCAAGGTCGGCGAGGTCTTCGTCCACCATGGTATTGTATTTGTAAAGACGGTTGCCTGCAAAAGCCTTTAAATCAAGTATTTCGCTATCGGTGATTTCAAATTCTTCCGGGCTTTTTACCGAGGCGTGGTTCTTTTGGTACTGCGTGGCGTAATCGAAGATTATGTTGCTGTCAATGAGATTTTCCAAGATGTATGCCATCGTGTCGCTATTGACAACAATGTCGGGCATTATGCCGCCTGCGTCCTTCACTGTGCGTCCGTTTTTGGTCTTGAAGGTTCTTATCTGCGATTCAGAAATCTGCGTGGCCTTGCCTGTGGAGTCCTTGTGTCCGTAGTCGAGTTTTTGGATGCAACGTCCCGAGGGAATGTAGTATTTGGCGGTTGTTACTTTCATTGTCGAATTGAACACCAATTTTTTTGTTGTCTGCACGAGGCCTTTGCCGTAGGTCTTTTCACCGATGATGACTGCGCGGTCGAGATCCTGCAACGCGCCCGAGACAATCTCCGCAGCTGATGCAGAATTGCCGTTTACGAGTACTACAATGGGGATTTCGGTGTCAAGCGGTGCGTTTTCGGCGCGGAAGGTGTTGTTCCATTCTTCTACGCGGCCCTTCATCTCCACGATTTTTTCGCCCTTGTTGACGAAGAGGTTCACGATGTTGACAGCTTCCACGAGAAGTCCGCCGGGATTGAAGCGGAGGTCGATGATGAGTTTGTCGATGTGTTTCTCGTTTTTCAACTGCACGAATGCATCGCGGAATTGTTTGCCACAGTCTTGTGTGAAGCCCGAGAGGTTGATGTAACCAATCTTTGGCGCAATCTCGCCGTAATATGGGATGTCCGGGATGTCAATCATTGCGCGTTTCATACTGAGGGTCTTCTTCTGTCCGTCGTGTATCGCGCTGATATTGACGGGTGTGCCCGCTTCGCCTTTGAGGATGAGGTCGAGTTCGTCGTATGACTTGCCAGTGATGTCTTTGTCGTTGATTTTCAGGATAATATCACCAATCATAAGTCCGGCTTTGTCGGCAGGCGAGTCTTTGTAAATGGACGAAATGATGTATTGTCCTTTTACTTCCTCGATGTTTGCGCCGATGCCCGCGTATTCGCCTGTGTTCATCATCCTGACATCCTCCACGAGCGATTCGGGATAATAAACTGTATAAGGGTCGAGTGTTTCGAGCATCTTGTTGATGGCGGTGTGTATGAGTTCGCCGCTCGATGTCTCCTCCACGTACATCACGCGGATGTCGCGCATCAGGGTGTGGAAGATTTCGAGATTTTTGATTAGTTCGAAGTCGTCGTCGTCGTCCTTCGTGAACGACAGCAGCGGAACAATTGTCGCAATCGCCACTACTGCAACAATTATTTTGGGCTTGATGAATTTTTTGATTTTCATTGCGTTTGATGTTTTGAATTAATTTTTTTGTTTAATAACAAAAATAACGAATCTTTATTCCTCGGCATCCTCTGCATCGTCCCAGTATCCTATCTGGATTGCGGAGAGGCCTTCGCTATCGAAGATTGCCATCAGGCTTAGGTCGTCAAACATCAGGATGCGCTCCTTGGTCTCCTTGTCAACCTCAATTTCTGGGTCGGCGGCTTTGAGGTTGTGGGTATATTTGATGAGTGTCTCTTCCGAATCGCCAAATTTGATCTTGTTGTCGAGGGTGTATTCGGGGTTGGTGCAGAGGATCGAACTCAACTTGAATACGTCGTTGCCGTCCTCGTCTTCGTCGAGGTCAAAGGAGAAGTCGGTCATCAACTTGTCGTAATAGAGGGTGAGGGTCTTGTCGTCGGGGTCGTCGTCGTAGGCTTCCTCCTCGCGCTCGTCGGGCTTGCCGAAAAGGTCGATGATTTCTTCTTCTGTCATTCCGAATTTGGCGGGGCCTACGCCCTGTCCAATTACTATGGTTCCTATTTTGCTCATTTTTTTGTGGTTTTTTGATTGTTAATGAAATATTTTTTGCAGCACTTCGAGGCTCTTGATGTTGTCGAGATTGTCGAAGTGCAGGCGGTAGTAGTCTATTGTTTTTTGTAATAATTGACTTCTGGTGTCGCCGCTGAGCGTCAATTGTTCACATTCAATAAAATCGCTCTCCAAGATTTGATTGAATATCAAAGTGTAAGGCGGCATTATCAAATGTTTTTCTTTAATATCAATTCCCATGTATTTGGTAAGTTGCAATAGGAATTTGATGTGGAAGTTTGCCCCTTTGTATTGTTGGTCGTCGAGGATTTGGAGGCTCGTGGCGATGTAATTATATAGGTCGTCGTTTTTTTCGGCGAATGTCAGAGTCTTGGTAAGTATCTCTGCCAAAAACATTACGACTGACATTTTGGCGGTGTCAAACGGTATTGTCTTGTATGTGAACATCGGAGTAATCCTCGCGGCGCGGCGGATGTTGCCCTTGGCGGTGTATTCGATTTCGTTTTGGAATAGCGGCTGACAGTAGGGCAGGGCGGAGGTGCGGTTGCGCGATGTGGGCAGCGTGACGCTCAACGCCATCCGCCCGCTCTCGCGTGTGTATGCGTTGAGTATCAGGCGGTTGTCGCCGTACTTGACGTTGCTGAGCATTATCGCTTCCGTCTTTTCCATGTGGTGTTATTCGTTGGTGTATTTCAATTGTATGTTGTAGCAGTCGATGTGTTTTTTGATGGTTTCGTTTGAGTGGTCCAGTACCCATCCTTTCAGCTGCTTGACTTGTTTGTTTGGGTTGGTCTTGAGCATTACGCTTACCTGCCTCTCCTTGCCGTCCTTCACTACGCCATAGACGGAGTTTTCGTCGGTGGTATTGTCGGTATATACTACGATGAGCGTAGTGCGTGGATTGTCGGAGAGGTCGTCCTCGTAATACGTTACGTCGCAGGTGAGGGTGTAAGTGCCGTTTTTCTTGGCGTCGATGTTGAAGGCGATAGGGTTGGTCTCGCCGTCGAGTGGCAGATTCCAATCGCTGCGCATATTCCAAATGTCGTTGGTGTCGCGGTCTGCCTTCACCTCGTAACGCTTCGCCTCGTCCTGCTCCATCTGCGAAACTTTCTTGATGACCTTGTCGTAGAGGTCTTTGTATTGTTTTGGATGGTTGATGTACCAATCAATCGCCTCCATAAACTGCTTGCGCGTGATTCCTTCCTTGATGAAGACGTCGTTGTAATACGACAACGAGTCGTTTTTCAAGGAGTTGTCGCTGAGCCCTTTTACGTTGAGAATCGCGTCGGCGCGGTGCATTTGGAAGATGATTTCTGCAAACTTGTCTTCCGGTATGTCGGGCTGCGGCTCGCCACACGAACATATCGCCGTTACAATCGCTATGGCTATAATTATTTTCTTCATATTTTTCTTTTGTAATTTTTCGACGGCAAAGTAACAAAAAAAATGCGAAAGTTTTTGCATTGTTTTGCCCTTAATTTATGGATAAAGTTGTTATATTTGCTGCAAATTAACTTTATTAAAACGACAATACGATGAAAACAAAATATACCACAGACGAAATTAAGGCGATCGTTGATGGCACAGGCATAGACGTTTCTGCCATAACGGATGTTGACCAATATGAAGTTGGGCGTTATTACTATGACGAAACAACCCACGAAGAAAAATTCCGTCCTTACACGATGGACGAAATCAATGCGATGCTTGATAGGGCGGAGGCAGATATTGCGGCAGGGCGCGGAATACCTGATGAAGAAGTGTGGCGTGAGTTTGATGAAGAACTTATGCACGCTATGGTAGAAGAATCGGAGCGGCAACTTGCTTCGGGTAAGTGGCAGGACAGCGAAACTATGATGCGCAAACTCCGAAACAAGTATGCAAAAATAGAATCTATCTTTTGGGACTGCCGACAAAATCCCCAAAAGATATTAAAACTTATTATGGACGAAGAAAAACATTTGGATATATGATTTCTTTTTTATATAATTGCATCGTCAACAATCAAGGCATTTTACTTTTGTAAGTGCTTGGTTGTGAAGAAAACTAATGTTTAACGTAAATTCTTCTCAGTATGATGGATGCAGAAACTCTAATGTATTACTACAAGAATGTAGTGCAAAAAGAAGAAAATAATAATGATGAACTTGGCCTAATAACAAATCCTAATGCCCAAAAGGGTGGAATCTTGTTGGTAGGTATGAATCCTTCTGGAACGGGTCAGGAGATTTATAAATATCTTGATTGTCATGATGGATTTTGGGAATCAAAACACACTATGATGGGGGCCTATAACCATAAATGTGGTTTCATTGATTTGTTGCCTGTAAGAGGTGGTGATCAGAATCTGATAATTGAGCGAATTAAGACTGACGAAAATTACCGTAGATATTGTGGCAAACTACTTGCTTTTACAAGGGATTATGTTGAATTGTTACAGCCCCGTTTGATAATTATCGCAAATAGAGGAGCGTGGTTTTTTTGGGGAGTCGTGAATAAATGGAAATGGATGGGGTACACATTTAATAACGAATTTGCATCCCCATGGGAAGGTAACCGTGTTTGTGGTTATTGGTCTTTGTCTCAGATTTGTGGCATAGAGCCGACAGGAGTTAATCGTAATTCTACAACAACTAATTTGGTTGGAACCTATATCTTAATGTATCGTCAACATGAGTGTAAGGGTGGTACTGTACCTCCTGAAAGAGAACTTCGTTTTGAGCATATTCAAACAATCGCTCGGTTCATTGATCCAGAGTGGGAGAAAACGCTCTATTGATTCAACCAAACTTCAACTTCTAACAAGGTTGTGCCCTAATCCCGCACAACCTTTTTTTATTAACACTACAACATACATATTTTTGTTATGATTCAAAAGAAAATTCTTTTTATATTTGCAGCAAAATTAATTTATTAAAACGACAATACGATGAAAACAAAATATACCACAGACGAAATTAAGGCGATAGTGGATGGCACGGGCATAGACGTTTCTGCCATAACTGATGTTGACCAATATGAAGTTGGGCGTTATTACTATGATGAAACAACCCACGAAGAAAAATTCCGTCCTTACACGATGGACGAAATCAATGCGATGATTGATAGGGCGGAGGCGCATTTGGCTGCGGGTCTTGGAATACCGGGTGATGTTGTTATGCGTCAACTTAGAGAGGAGTTCGCGAAAGAAGATGCCGCAGATGAAGCCACATTAATGGGAGCATCAGTAGAACATGATTTATTATTGGAGGCAGTATGACAACAATTTGGGATCCTGATGCAATAGAATCATTGAGGGATGTTGCCAATTATATAAAAAGAAGTTTTGGCAAAAAGGCTCGTCAAAATTTTATGCTTAAAGTGTATGAAACGGAGGAGTTGTTGAAACGCAATCCAGACATTGCGCCAAAAGACCCTTTATTTGAAGACCGCGTCGATGTTTATCGCAGTATCTTTATCAACAATTTGAGTAGGTTGGTCTATCGTGTTGATGGCGATGTTGTCAACATTGTTGGCTTTTGGGACTGCCGTCGCGACCCTGTGGCGCAGGCAAAACGTGTAAAATAATCTTTATTATGCAAATAAACACCATCTATAATAAGGCTCTTGATTTGCAGCCGATTACAATCGACGAGGGCGAGTATCTCTTTAACAACGCGCCGCTCGCCGAATTGTCGTATATTGCCAATGAAATAAAAAACAAATTGCGCCCCGCCGAGGATCGCAAAAAGGTCGGTTGGATTATCGACCGAAACATCAACCTCTCCAACATTTGCTCCACGCATTGCAAATTTTGCAACTTTTCGCGGGCGAGCAACAGCGATGAGGCGTATGTAACCACGATGGACGAATACAAACAGAAAATCGGCGAACTTTTTGCGGCGGGCGGTCGTCAAGTGCTTTTGCAGGGCGGTATGCACAAGAAGTTTGGTTTGGATTTCTATTGCAATTTGTTTTCGGAGTTGAAGCGGTCTTTCCCCGGATTGATTCTTCACGCATTGGGTCCGGCGGAGGTGGCTTTCATCAGCAAGACCGCCAATTTGAGTTTTTACGAAACGTTGAAACGGCTTCACGAATCGGGTCTCGACAGCCTGCCCGGCGCGGGTGCCGAAATCCTCGTTGACCGTGTTCGCAAAATCGTTTCGCCCGCCAAATGCTCCGCCGCCGATTGGCTCGAAGTGATGCACCAAGCCCACGTCCTCAATCTTCCGACCTCGGCGACGATGATGTTTGGACACGTGGAGACCGTCCGCGAGCGCATTGAACATCTCGCCGCACTCCGTGAAACTCAAAGCCGTAAACCCGACTATTCGCAGGGCTTCGTAACCTTTATTCCGTGGCCATTTTGCAGCGACGGCACGCGGTTGGAAAAAGAGTTGGGGCCATTCGCACCTATTGAGGGCGACGAATATGTAAGGATGATTGCCATTTCGCGCCTGATGCTCAACAATATACGCAATATTCAGGCGTCGTGGTTGACTGTCGGCAAGTCTATCGGTCAAGTTTGCTTACATTCGGGCGCAAATGACTTCGGATCCATTATGATGGAGGAGCACGTTGTGAGCGCGGCGGGTGCTAATTACTCCCTCGACAGCAACGAAATGGTGGTTGCAATCCGTGAGGCGGGCTTTGTGCCGTGCCGAAGAAATTCCCGTTATGAGTTTGTCTGAACTACGTCTTCCAAAAGTGTCAATTCTCGTTTTTCCACGTCCATTCTGACCTTCGCGCCGATGGGCAGCGTGCAGCGGGACTTTACGTGTCCGAAACTGAAATCGGTGATTATCGGAATGTCCAAGCCTTTGATGAAATCGTTGATTACTTGCGAGAGAGTCAGGCTGTTTTCGCCCTGAGCCTCGCAGCCCTTCATTTTGCCGAATACGATGCCGCGCAGACCGCTGAAATTTTTGCACATCCTTAGATGCGTCAACATTCGGTCTATCTTGTAAGGCGGCTCGTTGATTTCCTCGATGAAAATGATTTTGTTGGCGAGGTTGAAGTCGTACTTTGTGCCGATTAACGCCTCCAAAAGACAAAGATTGCCGCCAATCAACGTGCCTTGGCTGCGATTTTTAGACGGGGTGGGGGAGATGTCAACTTTTGGCGACTCCATTGCTTCTGATGGGTCACAGGCTATTTTGGCGTTGCGAATACCATTGCCAAAAATTTTCCACATCATACTTCGCGTGTATTCGTTGTCTTCTGGCACGAGCATCGAGGAGTGAAAAGTAATCAAGCCGGTCATTTTGTTGATTGCAATTGCCAATGCGGTGATGTCGGAGTATCCGCCGATGATTTTTGGGTTGGATTTTATGAGGTCATAATCCAAAAGGTCGAGGATGCGCGTCGTGCCGTATCCGCCGCGTGCGCAGACGATGGCTTTTACGTCTTTTTGTGCGAATAGGCTGTTGATTTGATTTGCGCGAGCCTCGTCGCTGCCCGCAAGATAACCATACTTGTCTAAAATCCCGTCAGCCATAACAGGTACGTATCCGGCGCGGCTGACGTTCCAAGCGGCTTTTTGAGCCTGTTGCTCGGTGATAGGGCCGGCGGGCGCTACGATTCCCACCTTGTCGCCGGGGCGCAGGGCGGGGGGGATGAGAGAGTTCATTTGTTGATTTGTTGAATTTTTGATTAAGGATTAATACGCCACGAATCCGAACCTTTTGACGTATGTGGGCATTTCCTGCATTGCTTTGCTCATTATGCCTTTGGCGGTGTAGCGCGGGAAGGTGGCGATGGCGTTTAAGAGCCACAGTTCAAAAACAAAACTTGTCATGAAATCTACGTCCTTGGTGTAGCCGGTAATCATTCGTGCGTCGGTGTTTTGCTTGAAGGCGATGATGTCTGCCTCCTTCATCCTCAGCGAACTGCACGACCCAAAATGTACGTTGCGGTTCAAGAAAAGTTTTTTGTGTTTGTTGCCAAATGTGCTGAGGTTGAGATTGACGCCGTTGGCAAATTCTATCGCGCTTTTTGCTCCGTGAAAACACAGATAGACCATATCGTAGGCGGAGTACGAATTGTGGTTGAGGTGGTTGATGTAATATGCAAAATCCTCAGATGTTGCCACCTGACGGAATGCGTAAGGGATGTCGATGGTATTTTCCAAAAATTCGAGCAGCGACTTTGCCGCCGATTTCTTTTTCAAGTCCTGTATCGACTTGTCCCATTCGGTCTCCAAACAAAAAATTCTGTTCATCCTTGTAAAAACAAATGTTGATTTTCGCAGCGCAAAGATATAAAATTTCAAATATTTTCGCTAATTTTTGCAAATATCCATGCAATATTATTGCTAAATGCTTACTTTACATTAATTTTGCAACCGAAATTGGGATATAATTCGTTTTTATTTGTGTTCCCAAAAAAGAAATTGACGTCATAATGCGTTATGTAAGAAAAACATTTAGAGAGAAGAACTAATTATGAAAAAATTACTATTGATAGCGTTGATGTTGTCATTAGTCAGTATATGCAATGCGCAGGTGATATTGAGGGGCGACGCTTTGAAGGATGCGGAGAGGATGAAGCGCGCAGATGTTGTGGGTGCGTATATAGTGGGCACCGACACCGTTTTGGTGGTGACGCACCGTCCCATCGTATGTATGCCGCCGTATGTCTTTGTGTCTCGGCGTCAACAGGAAAAATACACTAAACTTGTCCGCAATGTCAAGAAGGTTTGGCCATACGCCAAAATCATCAAGCGCGTTTATGCCGAACTCGTGGACTCCATCGCCAAAATCCCAACCGAGGAGGGTCAGAAGGCTTACGTGAAGTCGCAGGAGAAAAAACTCCGTGCGCAGTTTGAGAACGAACTTGTTAACCTCACAATCACTCAGGGGCGTATCTTGATAAAACTCGTTGACCGCGAGACCGGCAGTACCACATACGAAGTGTTGAAAGAATTGAAAGGCGGTTTCAGCGCGTTCATCTTCCAGGGTATCGCAAGGCTCTTCGGCTCCAACCTCAAATCCGAGTACGACGCCAAAGAGGAGGACAGGATGATTGAGGATATAATTGTCAGGATTGAGAACGGGCAGATATGACGAAATTTTTGCATTTATCAAAAACTTCCATTATCTTTGCCGACGAAGAGTTAACCAATTAAAGACATACTGCAATTTGACGATATGGCAGAAGAAGAATATACAGATAGTCCGAAGATGCCGGTGTTCATCGACATGACCACCGATTTTGGTTTCAAGCGGGTCTTCAAGCGCAAGGAGTTTATGATTTCGTTCATTAATTCGCTGTTGAAGACTTACAATAAAACGGAACGTGTAACGGACGTTACTTATTTGAACACCGAGGAAGTTGGCGAGGTTCATAAGGACAAGCGCATAGTCTTCGACCTGAAATGCAAGACGCAGGACGGAGAATATTTCATTGTAGAGATGCAGAAACGTGGTCAGGAATATTTCGACGACCGCATCATCTATTATATGAGCCGCTCGATAGCCACACAAGGCGAAATCGGCGACGATTTGTGGAAATTTGGCATAAAGAAAGTCTATGGCATCTTTATGATGAACTTCAATGAGAAGCGCGAGTTGGCGCACAAGAACATAAGGCATTGCGGTCTATATGACTACACCAACGGCTGCGAATATTCTGACAAACAGGATTTTTGGTTGGTCAACTTGCCGCAGTACCGCAAATACAAGCGTGAAGACTGCAAGACAGATTTAGAAAAATGGTTGTACATAATTTCAAACAGCAATAAAATGAAAACGATGCCTTTTATGCGGGAGATGCCGGTTTTCAAAGGTTTGAAAACGGCTACTGAACTTGCCCTGATGAGTCCTGGCGAGCGAGATACGTATATGTGGGAGTTTGATGCGCACCGCACCGACCTCGCAGCGTATGACTATGCAATAAAGGAAGGGTATGAAAAAGGAGAAGCAAAAGGAATGGCAAAAGGAATGGCAAAAGGAATGGCGCAAGGTGCAAAAAATCAAGCCATTGAATCTGCCCGTCGGATGTTAGCCAAAGGATTTGACATAGAGACAATTGCGGACTGTACCGGCCTCACCCCCGACGAAATCGCTGCACTTTAACTCCTGTTCCAACCCAACAAAAATGATCCTTAAACAAATCCTTCGTGAAACCTTGCAGCATTTCAAGTCCAATTGGATGAAATTGATGCTGATGTCGGTGGTTGGTTATTTGCTGCCGTTGGGGGTGTTCGTGTGGTTTACAGTTGCGATTTTTTCAGAAGATATGGATGATTGTGCGCCGTGTGCTTTGGCTGCAATGTTTATCGAATTGTTTTTGGTTGTTGGGTTAAGCTTTGTGTTGAGTTGCGCAAAAATTTTCATTCGCGCTTTTTGTCATAAAACTCTTGACAATAAATTTAATGGTTTTGGGAATTTAGTTTCGACGAGTGGTTTTCGGTTTTTACCGTTGGAATTTACATTTGATATATTTTGTCTTGGGCCTTGGCTGATATTCTTTGCAATGTTCAGCGATTTTATAGAATTGCAGATGATAATCATTTTGTGTACGCTGCCGTTTTTGATGATTTTGATTTTGTTTGTGTTTGTACCATACGCTTTGTGCAGTTCAGACGTGAAGTTTTGGATGAGTTTTCGGGTGTCTAATAATCTTGTTAAAAGCAATTATGTAATTGTTTTGAAAACAGTTTCTCTCTGTTCTCTCATCAGCATCCTTTTGTATTGCACCGGCGTTGGCATCGTCGTCGCCCTCCCGTTTTCAATTCTTATGAAAACGATATTGTATCGGAAGTTAGTCGGTTGATAAATCTCAATCCAATCGCTTCAAGGCGAAATTTTTCATATTTTTCTCCAAATTTTATTGCCAAATGCCCACTTTACATTAATTTTGCAACCGATATTGGATTATTGTTGCTAAATAAAAAAATATGTACGAATATATTTCAGGAACTTTGGCAGAATTGACGCCATCGTATGCAGTCGTAGAAAACGCGGGCGGCATTGGGTGGCTCATCAACATATCTCTCAACACTTATTCCGCCATCGAGCATCAGGAAAAAGTAAAACTCTATGTCCATCACGTCGTCAGGGAGGACGCGCAACTCTTGTTTGGTTTCGCCGACAAGACGGAGCGTGAAATTTTCAGGCTGTTGATAGACGTGTCGGGCATCGGACCAAACACCGCAAGGGTGATACTCTCGTCGATGTCGCCGTCAGAATTGCAGACCGCCATCCTCAATGAGGACGCCAAGATGATAAGCCGCGTCAAGGGCATCGGCGCAAAGACCGCGCAGCGTGTAGTCATCGACTTGAAGGACAAAATCGGCAAGGCTCTCGGCGATGCAATCATCACCACTCAGACCGTCAAGGGAATCTCCCCTCACCGCGACGAAGCTATTGCCGCGCTTGTGATGTTGGGCTACCAAAAGGCGCAGGCGGAAAAGGCGGTGGAACTCGCGCTCAGCAAGGAGCCAAATATGAGCGCGGAGGATTTGATAAAATTTGCTTTAAGAAACGTCAAATAACCCCAAATGAAAAACTTAACCCGCACAATCGGACTTGCAGGAGCGGCTACGTTGTTTGTAGCGTCGGTGATGAGTAGTGTGGCTTATAACAAGCCGCCCGAATCCAACGACTTCCGCCCGCAGTGGGAGAAGCCGTCGGCAATGCCCGACACATCTATTCCGTCCATCTACCGCGAGGATTCGCCTATCAGACTCAAAGACCCCGCCAACATAACCACCGAGACGCAGTACGACCATGCCACGGGCGACTACACGACGGTAAAGAAGGTCGGAGACTTGGAGATTGAGCGTCCGCAGACTCTTTCGGACGGCGATTACAATTCCAATCAAAACCGCTCCGAAATGCGCGAGTATTGGCGCAAACAGATGATGGACAATTACAAGCGGGACGAAAGGTCGCAGTCGGGTCTGAGCCGTTATCTGAATCCGCGTATAAATGTGAATCTCAAGGGTTTTGACCGTATCTTTGGCTCAAACATTATCGACATAAAGCCGCAGGGCAATGTGGAGGTTTCGTTGGGTGTTGACATCTCAAAAATCGACAATTTCACCCTGCCCAAAAAACAGCGCAACGACGTTTCTTTCGATTTTGATATGGCGATGCAGGTGGGCGTCACGGGTACTATTGGCGACAAGATGAAGGTAGGCATCAATTACAACACCGAATCCACTTTTGAGTTTGAGAACAAGCAAAAAATGGAGTACGTGGGACACACCGACGAAATCATTCAACGCATTGAGTTTGGTAACGTTTCTATGCCGCTGGACGGTACGTTGATACAGGGAAGCACTACGCTCTTTGGCGTGAAGACCGACCTGAAATTTGGCAAACTCACCGCCACCGCAATCCTCTCGCAGCAAAAGGGCGAGACCAAAAACATCGAGGTCAACGCCGGTGCGGTAAGCACAGAATTTAAGATTCAAGCCTCTGACTACGAGGCTAATAGACACTTCTTTTTAAACCATTATTTTCGCGACCATTACGAGGAGGCACTGAGAAATTTGCCGGTGGTGGTGTCGGGCATCACGATTACAAACCTCGAAGTTTGGGTAACAAACACGCGCCTTGCAACCGAAAATTCGCGCGACATTGTGGCGTTTCTCGACCTTGGCGAGCCGACGGAGATTTACAACAAGTCTGCCGTCCACAAATCGTCGGGCGAATTGCCGTCCAACACCGCCAACACTCTTTATAACACTCTGACCAACAATTATAAAGCCGTCCGCGACATCAATTCCGTTACAAGCACATTGAACGGAGTCTGGGAGACCGGCGCGGATTACGAAAAAGTGGGCAACGCCCGCAAACTCGGCTCCAACGAATATACATTCAACCCTCAGTTGGGCTTCATTTCGTTGACATCTGCATTGCAGGACGACGAAGTGTTGGCTGTGGCGTATGAATACACCTACAAGGGCAAGACCTACAAGGTGGGTGAACTTTCGTCGGAGGTAAATTCGTCGCAGACGTTGATACTCAAATTGTTGCGCGGTACGTCGTTTTCGCCGAAATTGCCGAATTGGAAGTTGATGATGAAAAACGTGTATTCCCTCAACGCCTATCAATTGAGCAATGAGGATTTTGACCTCCAAATCAAATATCACAACGACAAATCCGGCACGGAACTCAATTATATGGAAGTCGGCGACATTAGCGGCACGATGTTGATAAAGGTTTTCAATCTCGACAATGCCAATTCCCAACTTGAACGTGTGCCCGACGGCAAATTTGACTTCATAGAGGGCGTTACCGTCAATTCCGAAAAAGCAAAAATCTATCTTCCTCAACTTGAACCGTTTGGCAGTTATCTCGCGGCAAAAATCAACGACCCGGCGGACGCGGCGCGTTACTCGTTTCCGCAGTTGTACGATTCCACCAAGACCATCGCCAAGCAAAACGCCGACAAGGACAAGTTTTACCTTGTGGGCAGTTACAAGTCGAGCAGCGGCAGCGAAATCAGCCTTGACGCTATGAACATCGAGGAAGGCTCGGTGAAAGTTACCGCCGGCGGACTCACGCTCACCGAAGGCACTGATTATGTGGTGGATTACTTGCTCGGTACGGTGAAAATTGTCAACGAGTCCATCCTCCAATCCGGCAACAAGATTTTGGTGTCGGTGGAGAGCAATACCACCTTCAATTCCACCACTAAGACGTTGATGGGCACGCACTTGAATTATCAGTTCAATGATAATTTCAACATCGGCGGTACGGTGATGAGGCTGTCGGAAAAGACAATGACCAACAAGGTTTCCATCGGCAGCGAACCCATCAAAAATACCATTTGGGGCTTGAACTCGCGTTATTCCACGCCGTTGCCTTTCCTGACCACTCTCATCGACAAGATGCCGCTCATTAGCACCACGGCGGAGTCGAGGCTTGCGTTGGAAGGCGAATTTGCATACCTCGTCCCTGGACACAGCCGCAGCGTCGATAAGGCTGGAACGTGTTACATCGATGATTTTGAGGGTGCGCAGACCAAATTGGACGTCAAGTCGATGACCAAATGGGTATTGGCGTCCACACCGTCAGGCACGCGCAAATACCGCGAGGGCGGTTTCAATAATGACCTCCGTTATGGCTACAACCGTTCACTCCTTGCGTGGTACAATGTCCTGAGCGACTTGCAGGGCACGTCGGTGAGTGGTTCGGGCATCACGCCGAGTTACATTACCAAGGACGACCAATCCAACCATTATATCCGCGCTGTCTATGAGCGTGAAATTTTCCCAAATGCTCAGTCTATCAGCGGAATATCAACACAGTTGACGGTATTGAACCTTGCATATTACCCTTCAGAAAGAGGCCCTTACAACTTTGACGTGGAGGGCGAAACTGGTATTTCTGCCGGTATTGATGCTGACGGCTACCTCAATAAGCCCGAATCCCGTTGGGGCGGCATTATGAGGGAATTGACAACCACCGATTTTGAATCCTCTAACATTGAATACCTCGAATTTTGGATGCTCGACCCTTTCATCTACGAACAGGACGGCATGGGCGCGGATTTGTATTTCAACCTCGGTCATGTGAGCGAGGACGTCTTGAAGGATTCGCGCAAATCGTTTGAAAACGGCATCCCGTACCCGATGGACGAGAGTTTTGTGGATACCACGGCGTGGGGCTATGTGAGCAACAAGACTTTTCTCGTAAATGCCTTCGACAACACCAACGGCGCAAAGGAGGCTCAGGATTTGGGTTTTGACGGTATGAATGATGACAGCGAACGCGATTTTCACGCCAAGTACCTCGACCGAATCGCCCGTCAATATGGCACAGAATCAGCCGCCTACCGCAACGCCTACAACGACCCTTCGGCAGATAATTACCATTATTTTCGTGGTGACGATTACGACCGCCAGCAACTCTCTATCGAGGAGCGTTACAAGCGTTATAATGGTCCGCAGGGCAATTCTTCGGACGTGAGCGGCTCGTCGAGTTATTCCACAATCAAAGACCGCTATCCCGACGTGGAGGACATCAACCTCGACAACACTCTCTCCGAAACCGAATCGTATTACCAATACAAAGTCCACATCGCTCCGGGAAGTATGAAGGTAGGCGAAAATTACATTACCGACATTGTAGAATCCAACGTAAAGACCGTAAACGGCGAGACCGAAACCGTGAAATGGTATCAGTTTAAAGTGCCTATCTATGAGCCTGATAGCGTCATCGGCGCAATCTCCGACTTCAAGAGCATCCGTTTTCTCCGCCTGTACCTCACCAACGCCAAGAAAAACATCATCCTTCGTTTTGCGGAGATGAATCTCGTGCGCGGCGATTGGCGCAAATATGCTGCCACAATGACCTCTGCGGGCGAATTTGTTACCGATGTGCAGTACGATGAGGGCGTTCTCGACATTACAAACGTCGGACTTGAAGAAAACGGCAGCAAGACGCCTGTCAATTATGTCCTGCCCCCCGGCATCGAGCGCGAGCGCGATTATATGACCAACCAAGTCGTGGAGCAAGACGAAAAGGCGATGGCTCTCCATGTTACCAATTTGCCTGACGGTCAGGCTGTTGCGGCTTACAAAACCGCCGTCCTCGACCTCCGTCAATACAAAAAGATGAAAATGTTTGTACACGCCGAGGAGATGTCGGGCGAGCCTTTGAACGACAACGACCTCCACATTTTCGTCCGCATCGGTAGCGATTACAAGGAAAATTATTATGAATACGAACTCCCATTGACGGTAACCCCGGCGGGTCATTATGCCGACGACGACAATGGAAGGCTCGCCGTTTGGCCCGTGCAAAACAATGTGGAGATTGTTTTTGAGGATTTGCAATTGGTAAAGCAACAGCGCAACAACGCCTACCGCGACGGCATCAGCAATGTAAGTAGCACGATGCCGTATTCTGTGGAGCGCGACGACGGCAGCCGCATTACGATTATGGGCAGCCCAAATGTCTCCAACATCAAGACCGTGATGATTGGTATCCGCAACCCCTCTCAATCCACCAACCGTGGCGAGGACGACGGCATGAACAAATCTGCCGAAATTTGGGTCAACGAACTGCGCCTTACTGACTTTGACGAGGATGGCGGTTGGGCGGCTCGCGCAAAGGCTGAATTGCAATTGGCTGACCTCGCAACTATCTCGTTATCAGGTTATACGCATACGCCTGGATTTGGAAGCATTGAGAAAAAAGTTTCGGAGCGTCATCAGGAGACTGTCTATCAATACGATTTCAATTCGATGTTGCAACTCGGCAAGTTTTTCAATAATGACTACGGTGTCCGTATGCCGTTTTATTACGGATATTCAGAGAGTTACGAATTGCCAAAATACAATCCCGTCGATCCCGACATCGAACTCAAAACCACTCTCAAAGACCCGACTCTCACCAAGGAGCAAAAAGACGAGGTGCGCGACCGTTCCATCACTTACGAACATCGCAAGAGTCTCAATATGACCAACATCCACATCGAGGGCCGCAGCGATGAGGCTAAGCGTGATGCCAAACTCCAAAAACTCATCAAGGCAAATCCCGATGCCGACCCCGCGACCCTGAAACTCGACGAACCCAAGAAACAGAAGCAAAAGCCATTTTTCCACGTCTCCAATTTTACCGCCGGATTTTCGTACAGCGAATACCTGATGCACAACATCACAATCCGCCAACAGTTGGACAAGGCGTTGCAGTCGTCGTTGGAGTACAATTATACCTACAATCCCAAAAACTACCGCCCGTTCAGCAAATGGAAATTCCTCAACAGCAAGAATTGGGCGATTATCAAGGATTTCAATTTCTATTTGTTGCCGACGATGGTAGCCTTCAATGCCAACATCGACCGCAAATATTCCTCGATTCAGTACCGCAACATCGCCTCCGACGCCGAACTCCTGACGCCTTCTTACCGCAAGGATTTCAATTGGCGGCGCGGTTATGAACTCCGTTACAAACTCTCCCAAAACTTGACGATGAACTTCTCCGCCAACAACGAGAGCCGCGTCAATCCCGACGGCAAGATAGACAATTACGCCGTAGAGCAAGCACGCGACCGCGACACGTTGTTCCTGAAATTCTTTGACCTTGGTTACAATACGCATTACGACCAAACTATCAAATTCAATTGGCAGACTCCTATCAACAAAATTCCCGGTCTGCGCTGGACTTCGCTTAATGCTATCTACAACGCCGACTACGAATGGAATCGCGGCCTCGACCCTATGAAAGTAGCGTCGGATATGAACGAAGATTACACCATCAACTACGGCAACACAATCTCCAATTCCGCAATTTTGACATTGAACGGAAGCCTCAATTTTGAGCGGCTGTATCGCACCGTGCCGTATTTCAAGAATGTGATGTCGCGTTTCACCAAGGACGGTCGCAAGAAGGCAAACACCGAGAAAAAGGAAGTTACCTACACCAAAAACCGTGTCCGCCTTTCCAAAGGCATTCCGCGCACCATTTACCACAACCTCGGTACTACGGAGGTGGAGCCAACAATCGTTGGACCGAGCGGCGAGGAGGTCAAGGGCAGTTTTGATATTGTTGACAAAGACCGCGTGAAATTCACGCCCGACGACGATTGGGCAAACTGCACGGTAACTGTTGTCGGCAAAAAAGAAATGCCCGACAGTCCTCTTCTCGTTGCCTCCGACTATCTCACAATGGCGCTCTTGAGTATCCGCACCGTGTCGGTTTCCTACAAGAACCAACGTGCAAATACATTGCCCGGTTTTGCGCCCGGCACCAAGATTTTGGGCATGGAAAAATACGATGATTTTTGGGCTCCGGGTTGGGATTACATTATGGGTCTCAATGATGAAGATTTCCATCACACCGCCGCCAACCGTGGATGGCTCGTCAATGATACCACGCTCGCCACGCCCGTGCATTACACCTGTGGCAACAATCTCAACATCCGCGTCCAGGTGGAGCCTATCAATACGTTCAGGATAGATGTAAGTTTTGATAGGACAATGCTCTACAATACCGAGGATTATTTCTTCTACACCGACGAGGGTCATCAGTCGCTCAACAAAATCATCAGCGGCAATTACCGTATGAGTTACAATATGTTGCGCACGGCGTTCCATAAGGTGGGCGACGATTATTCTTTGGATGTTTATAATGACTTCCTCAACAATCGCGACATCATAGCCGACCGTCAGGCGTCGTCGCGTCGTGGTCATAATGGCTACAACGGCACTCCGCAGGTTGACAATGACGGCAACGCTACTTTTGGCAATTATCCCGACGGCTATTCCAACACGCATCAAGACGTGCTTTTGCCGGCGTTTCTCGCGGCGTATGCAGGCACAAAGCCCGACAAGATTGGTCTCGATCCGTTCCTGAAAATCCCGATGCCAAATTGGACTATCCGTTACAAGGGACTCTCCAACGTGCCTTTCCTGAAAGAATTTGTCCGCTCGGCGATGATTACCCACGGCTACCAATCCACTTACGCCGTCTCCAATTTCAAGTCAAACGCCAATTACAATTTCGACCAAGAGGAGGAGTTTGGCAACAGTTTCGCCCGTTATGACGCCAACAATCTTTTCATCCCAAAATATGAAATTGGTTCGGTAACATTGGAGGAGAGGTTCAATCCTTTGTTGGGCATCGACATTTCGTGGGCTAATATGATGAGCACAAAAATGGAATACCGCCGCACGAGGCTCATCACCCTCGCCTTTGCCAATTCCCAAATATCGGAGGCATACAAGAAGGAATGGGTGATAGGATTTGGTTACAAGTTTGCGCAGTTGCCGTTCAATATCCGCACCGCCTCGGGCGTTACGCGCACCAAGAGCGACCTCGACCTCCGCGTGGATTTCGTAATCAACGACGACAAGACCATCCTCCGCGAGATTGAGGAACTCTACAACGAAATCTCCGCCGGTCAGCGCAGTTATTCCATCAAATCCACCGCCGACTACCAAATTTCGCAGCGTTTCAAGGTGCGCTTGTATTACAATCACAATATAACGAATCCTTTGATTTCGACGAGTTACCGCACGAGCAACATCAAGTTTGGCGTTACGGTGTCGATGGGGTTGGATTAATTTTGCGTAATTCAGATTTTATTAGTAATATTGCGTTCAAAATATTTAACAAAAACAATTTAACTATGCAAGCGACAGTTTTTAATCCGGTTCAATTGTACTTGTTGCAATTGTTTTCGCAAATGAACTCCGAACAAGAATTGATGGAGGTAAAGCAAGTATTGTCGGAATACTATTTTAAAAAAGTGGAGCAAAAGGCAGCAAAAATCTACGCTGAAAAAGGATGGTGTTCCTATGTAAAGTGAAACTGACTGCCGAGAAATCCAATACTTTTCGGAAGTATTTTTTTGTAATTTCCGAAACAAATCTTACCTTTGCCCTCAGAACCAAACAGCAATAAACTATGGGTTACGAACACTTAATGGAACGATACGTCAACTTCTACACTGACTTTGCGTTCAAAAAATTTTTCGGCACACCCGCCAACCAGGATCTTCTGATAAGTTTCCTGAACGCTTTGCTTGACTTTAAGGGCGAGAATCAGATAAAAGAGATAACGTACCTCAATTCCGAGCAACTCGGCAGCACTGCAAACGACCGCCGTGCCGTCTATGACGTGTATTGCAAGACGGAGAAAGGCGAGCGTTTCATCGTGGAAATGCAGCGCGCCTCTCAACAGAATTTTAAAGACAGAAGCCTGTATTACAGTTCGTTCCCGATGCAGGACGAGGGCATCAAGGGGAAAATTCAGGACGTGGACAATCCTGACAAAAAATTCTATTGGGACTACGAACTTCATCCGATATACGTAATTGGCATCCTCAACTTCTACCTTCCCGGCAATGAACAGAGCGACCGTGTGATTACCAACGTTTATTTAAAGGACGACGACAACAACATTTTCAATCCTCACTTGCGTTTTGTCTATGTGGAGATGCCCAAGTTCATTAAGACCGAAGACAAGCTTGACGGTATGTGCGACAAGTGGCTGTTTGCGATGAAGAACCTCTACCGCCTCGCTAACCGTCCCGACCAGTTGTTTGAGAAGATTTTCCAGCGTCTTTTTGAAATTGCTGAAGTCGCGAAATACAATCCCCAGGAACTCGGCGAGTACCGCGAATCTCTCAAAAACTATCGCGACTACTACAACACGATAGACTATGCAAAGACAACTGCGGAAGCCAAGGGTATGGAAATGGGCTTGGCAAAAGGTCGTGCAGAAGGACTTGCCGAGGGCGAACTCCAAGCCAAACTCGCTGTCGCCCGTTCACTCAAAGTCGCCGGAGTGGACATCAGCATCATAGCCAATTCCACCGGCCTCACCCCCGACGAAATCGCAAAACTTTAACATATAATAATGAAAACTTTCAACGAACTTCGCGCCCTCGTTGAGGACGAAATTAAGAATATGAATTTGCCCGCTGAGCCGAGCAATTTTTACGAGCCGATAAGGTACATCCTGTCGCTTGGCGGCAAGAGGTTGCGCCCTGTGTTTGCGCTGATGGCTTGCAACGTTTTTAGCGACGACGTGGCAGCCGCCGTGAAACCCGCCGTTGGTATGGAGATTTTCCATAATTTCACGCTCTTGCACGACGACATTATGGACAACTCAAAACTCCGCCGCAAAAAGCCCACCGTCAACGCCAAGTGGAACGACAATGTGGCGATACTTTCGGGCGACGGAATGATGTATATTGCGTCGCAGTATGTATTTGCCGCGCCGGAGAATGTTCGCAAGCAAATTATGGAATTGTATCACAAGACCGCCATCGAAGTCTGTGAAGGTCAGCAATTTGATATGGATTTTGAGACGAGCGACGACGTTACGCTCGATGATTATATCCGTATGATAACCCTCAAAACCGCCGTCCTGCCCGCCGCCTGCCTCAAAATTGGCGCGTTGATTGGTGGTGCGTCTGAGGATGAGGCGCAGAAGTTGTATGACGCCGGCATCAGTTTTGGCATTGCGTTCCAAATGCAGGATGATTACCTCGATATGTATTCCACGCCAGAAGTCCTCGGCAAGCCCGTTGGCGGCGATGTCAACGAGTGCAAGAAGACTGTCTTTTATCACAAGATGACGGAATTGATGCCGTCGGAAAGGGTAGGGGAGTGGAAGACCTTCTATGCCAACAAGAGTTACGGTTTTGAAGAAAAACTTCAAATCGCCCGTGATTATTTCTCTGAATACAAGGTCGATGCCGCAGTTCAAAATATCATTGAGGATTACTATGCAAAGGCATTCGGCATCCTCAATGCCATCGCCGCCGCTGACCGCATTGCGCCGCTCCGCGAATTTATGGAGAAATTGCGCGTCCGCATCGATTAATGCACAATGCACAATGCATAATGCATAATTGCCATTCGGCGGGAGTCGATGGGCGTTGGTATTCAATCACTTCAATTATTTCAGTTATTTCAATTACTTGAAAATGACTATTTTAGGCATAGACCCCGGCACTAATTTTATGGGATATGGCGTTATCGAGTGCAATGGCTCCAAGATAGAGTGCAAGGCGATTGGCATTCTCGACATTCACAATGTAAAGGATACTTACCTTAAACTCAAAATGATATACGACCGAGTGTCGGGGCTTGCGGTGAGTTATAAGCCTGAAGAGTTGGCGATTGAGGCGCAGTTTTATGAGAAGAATGCGCAGTCGATGCTCAAACTTGGTCGCGCACAGGGCGTGGCGATTGCGGCGGCGGTCAATGCCGGGATGCAGGTGTTTGAGTATGAGCCGCGCAAGATAAAACTTGCCATTACCGGCTCTGGCTCCGCGTCCAAGGAACAGGTGGCGCGGATGTTGGCTAATACTGTAAAAATCAATGAGTTTCCAGACAAGTACGACGCCACCGATGCCCTTGCCGCCGCCGTTTGTCATCATTACCAAAAACGCCTTCCTGTCCAAAAATCCGGCTCAAATTCCTGGGCGGCGTTCATTGCAAACAATCCCGACCGTGTCAAGATTAGTTAATATATTATTCCTATTGTTGACATCCTTCACTGCCTCCGCGCAGTGGACATTGCGGCCGTCTTTCAACGATGTCAAGGCGTGGCACGAGTATGGCGGCGGTGTTTTTTGCCGCTGTGCACATGGCGCGTTTATTATTGACAGAGATGGTGAAATCAACACTCTTACAAAGATTTCGGGGCTTGCGTCGGCGGCGTTGACGGCATCTGCGGCGGATGTCGGCGGCAAGTTTTGGGCGTTGGGATATGGCGACGGCAGCATTGACGTTTGCAAGGGTGGACGGATTTCAAATTTTTTGCCGGCGATTCAGGTCGATGGAGGCGTTGCTGATATGACTTGCGACGGTGGTATTATTTTGGCGGCAGTAGGCGACGTGGTGGAGTTTTTTGATGTCAATAAAACCGAACTTTTTGCGTATTGCGATTTTGGCGAAAAGATTTCACGTGTAGCCTTGTCGGGCGGCGTGGCGTATGCCGAAGTTGGCGGCGAGGTTTTGGCTATTGATGTTGATGCGCCAAATTTGCAGGATGCCGAGGCGTGGCGGCGGTCGGCGTTTGATTTTTCAAAAACAACCAATTCTGATTCACACGTTGATTATGACGGCGCAACGCCGCGAGGTGGTATGCCAGAGGACGACATTAACGCAATGACAGCCGCCGATGGCAAATTGTTGGCTGTCAATAAGTTTGCATCGTTGATAACTCGTCAGGGCGTGGAAAAAATCAAAAATCCTGACGATAAACAATTTACGGCTGCATTTTTCAATCCATACAAATCATCGCAATTTTTCCTTGGCGGCGCGGATGGCACTGTGTATGAGTATGTTGACGGCTATTTGAAAGCGCGTTACAATCAGCTCGCTGGTGCGCCAATTGTAAGTATGGATTGCAATCAATCGGGCGACCTTTTCATATTGTCGGCGTCCGAAAAAAAGCCTGTATCCGTCTTCGACCACAGCGGCAACTGGCATACCGCAACTTCTTTTCTATCAATGAAATCATCAACGCCAAAACAATTACTTTTTGTAAATGACAACATTCTACTCGTCAATATGGGCAAACAAGGGATTTTTGCAGTTGAACTTGGTGGCACGCCGTTGGATTTTAGTGATGACAAGACCTCTGTGTGTCAAGTCGTTAGCGGTGGTGCGCGTGTCGGTACGGAGATTAATGCGATGAGGCTAAGCCAGTCGGGATATTTGTATGTTGCCACCGACAAGGGCGTTGCATATACATTGACACCCGAACAGATAGTGGACGGCGGTGTGGGTTTCATCCGCCCGATTGTAACTGAAACAAATGACCGCGACGGCGATTATTCACAGTATCTATTATCTTCAAAAACAGTAACTTCCATTGCCGAAGATGCCGCTGGTCGCAAATGGTTTGGCACAAGAGGCGCAGGAGTTTTTGTAGTTAATGACGATTGCAACGAGCAAATCCTGCATTTCAACACCCGCAATTCGCCACTGCCGTCCGACACCATCCACGCCATCGAAATCGTCCAAAATACCGGCGAAGTTTTCTTCCATACTTCCAATGGCTTGGCGTCCTACGTTTCCGATGCTCAAAAATCTGCCGACGACCTTGATAACATCATCATTTATCCAAATCCCGTGCGTCCCGATTATGACGGCGACATTCATATTTCGGGGCTTGAATCCGGCTCAGACGTGCGCATCACCGACGTTGCGGGGCATTTGGTCTATAAGTCCACCGCCGAGAGCGGACTCCTCTCCTGGGACGGCAACAATCTCAATGGCAGGAAATGCGCCACGGGCGTGTATCTCGTTTTCGTCTATAATGTGGAGACCAAGGACAAAAAAGTGAAAAAAATGCTGATAGTGAGATAAGTTTTCTTGTTGATTATTACAGAAATTATTATTATCTTTGCGGCGTAATTCAACGGTAGAATTGCAGATTATAATATTATGAAAGACAATCAATATACAATCCTTCTTGTTGACGACAACCTCGACAACATAGAATTGCTTGAAGAAATTCTCCAGGCGCGTGGCTACCGCACATTGAGGGCGCAGACGGGATTCGACACACTGAGGCTCGCCGCAAACGAGCAGCCCGACCTCATCCTCCTCGATATCGCAATGCCTGTGATGGATGGCATGGAAGTATTGCACGTGCTAAAATCAGACAGCGTTACCGCGCACATTCCCGTGGTGTTCGTTACCGGCATTATGGAAAACGAAAAGATACTCCGTGCAATCGAAAATCATTCCGTAATCGATTATATTTCTAAACCAATAGTAATCACCGACTTATTGGACAAGATGGCGATGTATCTGCCGGGCTCTGGAAAAAAATTATAACAAAAATTTGCATTTTATTCCAAAAAAAACTATTATCTTTGCACCGTGATTTAATAATTGCCTTATGGAAAAAAAGAAAATTTTATACGTGTCTCAGGAAATGGCTCCCTATCTTCCCAAGTCGGACCTTGCGATGATGGGCAGGTATTTGCCGCAGGGCATCCAAGAGAAGAAACGGGAAATCCGCACTTTTATGCCAAGATACGGCGTCATCAACGAGAGACGTCACCAACTCCACGAGGTAATACGGCTTTCGGGTATGAATCTCATCATCGACGACACCGACCACTCCCTCGTCATCAAGGTCGCGTCCATCACGGAGGCGAGGATGCAGGTGTATTTCATCGACAATGAAGATTTTTTCCAACGCAAGGGCATCGTTACCGACGAGGAGGGCAATTATTACCCCGACAACGACGAGAGGGCGATATTCTTTGCGCGTGGCGTATTGGAGACTGTCAAGAAACTCCGTTGGTCGCCCGACTTGGTGCATTGCCAGGGATGGATAACGTCGCTCGTGCCGTTGTATCTGAAACACGGCTTCAAGGAAGACCCGTTGTTCAGCAAGTCGAAGGTGGTATATTCGGTCTTTGACGACGCATTCCCGGGCTCGTTCCCGCAGAATTTCGCACAGAAAATCAAGGTGGCAGGCATCAGCGAGAAGGATCTTGCCGTAGTGAAGGACAATCCAAATTTTGCCAACCTCTCCAAACTCGCCATCAATATGTCTGATGCCGTCATCAAGGGACATCCTACCATCGACGCCGAGGTGGAGCAGTATGCCCTCAAGTGCGGCAAGCCGTTTTTGGATTACCAGTCGCCAGACAATTACATCGATGCTTATTCAGATTTTTACGACACGATTTTTGCGCAGGACGCGCAGCCTGACGACAAGAAGGCTAAGAAATAATTAGTTTTTTTATCAACAATTTAAATGAAAACGTACCCTGTTGTAGCCATTGCGATGGCGGCACTGATTCCCACGGTGATGGGATGCAACAACGAAGAAGGTATGGGCTCCGAACTTCTGCCCGCATCCGACCACGCCAATATTGTAGTAGATACTATCGAAGTGAAGGCATACACCGAACTCGAAAAACCTGTCAAAAGTTCCAACACGACGTATATGCTGCTCGGAATGATGCAGGATCCGGTATTTGGCGTTACCGAAACGTCGTTTGCCTGCAAATTTTCCAATTCTTCTTACGGCAAATACGAGCAGGGCGACATCTGCGATTCGGTGGTATTGACGGTGGGCGTTGATACTACCTCAACTTTTTTCTACGGCGACAGCAACAGCGACATCACAGTAGATGTTTACCGCCTTACAGAGCCTATTGTGGACACTGTAGATTATTACAACAATTATGACATCAATGGCAAGTATGACGCCACGCCAATTGCCTCCACTACTTTCAAGCCCAATGACATCGATACGATGATTACATTCAAGGTCAACAAGGATTTTGGCGACTTGGTAATCCAAAACGCACTCGCCACCACTTTTGACCAAAATATCTGCGGACTTTATTTCAAGGCTACTTCGGGCAACAGCATAGTCAAGTTTTATAGGTCGAGCAAATTCACCCAATACGTAGTGTACCACCATGTGCCGGATGTCGATACTGAGTCGTCGTCGGTAACGTATTCGGTGCAGACCACCGATTGCAGCATCAATATGTCGTCGCACAATTACGCCAATACCAATTTGGCTAATGTCAGCGACAAGGCTTCGGGTGCGCAGGACCAATATGTTTATCTTCAATCGATGACCGGCACGCGCGTCCGCATCGACATTACTGGCATCAAAAAGATAAAGCACGGCAAATATTTTTCGCTGCGTGGGGCGCATCTGATAGCACCGTTGGCAGACAGCACCGTAAGCAAGCAAAAGGATTATCCCGCAATAGATTACGTGGTGTGCGCCGGCATCGTCAAGGCGTCGGATAAGGACACTGTGTTCAATGAGTTTGTACTCAAGATGGGCGGCTCTACGTCCGTCAATATTTTGTCGAGGGATGTTGTCAACAATTGTTACCGCCTCAATATGACCGGGCGCGTGGCAGATTTGCTCGAATTGTCGGACAAGGGCGCGGAGCCTGATTATGATATTTATCTCTATCCCAACGCCCGCACCACCGACTTTAACCGCAGCGTTATTTGCTCGCCGGTCAATAAGCAGACTCCAATGAAACTCATCGTGGAGTACGCCAATTATGATATGTAGATAATTAAAAAAAAAATTGCAACTATGTGTGGCATTGTAGGTTATATTGGATTTAGGGACGCTTACCCGATTATAATCAACGGCCTCCGTCGGCTCGAATACCGTGGATATGATTCTGCGGGAGTTGCCATTGTGGACGGCGGCACTCCTTATATTTACAAGGTGAAAGGCAAGGTGTCTGATTTGGTGGATTTTATCGGCGACAAGCCTACTTCCGGCACTATCGGCATCGGACATACACGTTGGGCCACACACGGCGCACCTAACGACATCAATGCGCATCCGCAGGTCTCGATGCACGGCAAGTTTGTTGTGGTTCATAATGGAATCATCGAGAATTATTCCATCTTGAAGAAAAAACTCACTTCGCGTGGCTACACTTTCCATTCGGAGACCGACACTGAGGTCTTGGCGGATTTGATTGAATATATCTATGAATTTGGACACGTTTCGGCGGAGGACGCTGTGAGGTTTGCTCTCGCCAAAGTGCGCGGCGCGTATGGTCTCGCTGTGTATTGCACCGACGAATCCGACAAACTCATCGCCGCCCGGTCGAGTAGTCCGCTCGTCATTGGCATAGGTCAGAAGGAATATTTCATAGCCTCCGACGCTTCGCCTTTTGTGGATTTTACCGACCAAGTGGTATATCTCGACAATGAGAATATCGCCGTAATCAGTCGCGAAGGCATTGTAATCAAAACCATAAAAAATGTAGTCGTTAATGCCGAGACCAAGAAGATTGACTTCGACAGCGACGAGGTTGAGAAAGGCGGTTTTGAGCATTTTATGTTGAAGGAGATATTTGAACAGCCGCGCTCCGTGATGGACACTTTCCGTGGAAGGATTAGCGAACATCACAATCAACTCACTCTCGGCGGCATTATGCCCGTGATGCCTCATTTGATGAATGCAAGGAGGATTATCATTGTGGGCTGCGGCACGAGTTGGCACGCGGGTCTCTTGGGCGAATACCTCTTTGAGGAATATGCGCGGATACCCGTCGAGGTGGAGTACGCCTCGGAGTTCCGTTACAGAAATCCAATCATCAATTCTCAGGATGTTGTAATTGCTATAAGTCAGTCGGGCGAAACCGCTGACACATTGGCTGCCATACAACTCGCCAAAAAATGCGGCGCGTGTGTCATTGGCGTTTGCAATGTCGTGGGCAGTAGCATAAGCCGCGCCACGGATGCGGGCGTTTATACTCACGCGGGTCCCGAAATTGGCGTTGCAAGTACCAAGGCTTTTACGGCGCAAGTGGCGGTTTTGGCTATGATGGCGTTGTTTATCGGTCGCAGCAAGTACAATATCTCCGCCGAACAATACAGCGAACTCATCCAGGAATTGTATTCCGTGCCGTCGATGATAGAGGAGGTCTTGAAGAAGGCGGACAAGGTGAAGCGTGTAGCCGAATTGTATTATCAAGCATCGAATTTCCTGTATCTCGGTCGCGGATGTTATTATCCCGTGGCACTTGAAGGAGCACTCAAACTGAAAGAGATAAGTTACATTCACGCAGAGGGTTATCCCGCCGCCGAAATGAAGCACGGCCCCATTGCACTCGTGGACGAAAAGATGCCCGTCATCTTCATCGCCTGCAAG
This sequence comes from Bacteroidales bacterium UBA3824, assembly GCA_002393195.1. Classification (GTDB taxonomy): domain Bacteria; phylum Bacteroidota; class Bacteroidia; order Bacteroidales; family UBA3824; genus UBA3824. Next base: position 118,297 of record DGIK01000167.1, read on the forward strand.
GACAAGAGTTATGAAAAGATTGTCTCCAACATTCAGGTCGTCAAGGCTCGTCGCGGCGTTGTAATTGCCATTGTCAACGAGGGCGACACCACGGTAGCGGCTATGGCGGATTATGTGCTCGAAGTTCCCAAATGCAACACCGCCGTAGGTGCTTTGGTTGCCGTGGTGCCGTTGCAGTTGTTGAGTTATTATATCGCCGTATTGCGCGGATGCAATGTTGACCAGCCGAGAAATTTGGCCAAGTCCGTTACGGTGGAGTAGGGGAGAGTTTTAACAAATTTCCCAATATCCACCACGCGCCGAGCCGATGCGGCGGATGAGGCCTTCGTCACGCATGTCGGCGATTATGCGCTCGCCTTGACGACGTGACAGACCCAACTTGTCGGCAATCTCTTTGATGGTAAGTTTTTGATTTTTAGATATTAATGCCAATATTTTTTGTTCCGTTTTACCGACATTATTACCGACATTATTACCGACATTTTCACCGACATCGGGCAATTCTTCGCCTTGTCGTGCCTTCAATGCGTCATAAATGTTTTGTAGCATAAAGTCGATGAAAATTGTGCTGTCGTTGATGGCACGGGATTTTTCGATGGCGTTATAGTATTCCTGTTGGTGCGAATGTACCATATTTTCTACTGGCAGATGCTCGAAAATTGGATTGAGCCTGCCTAATATCAATGACTGCCAAAGTCGCCCCATTCTGCCGTTGCCGTCGCTGAATGGGTGTATGTATTCAAATTCGTAATGAAAAACACTACTCCGTATCAACAAATGATGGTCGGATTTGCGCAGCCATTCAAACAGGTTGCTCATCAGCGGCGGCACCATTGTGGGCGGCGGAGCGAGATGTACGCATTTGCTGCCAGAAAAAACGCCTACGCCCGTGCCTCGGTATCGTCCGGCGTCGTCTTGGAGCGCGTGCATCATTACTCCGTGGGCTTTGAGAAGGTCTTTTTCGGAGAATGGATTGAGTGAGGGGTAGAGGTTGTATGTGGCAATTGCGTTTTTCACTTCTTGAATGTCGCGAGGCGGCGCAACGACGTTTTTGCCGTTGATGATGTCTGTTACTTGGCTTTCTAACAGGCGGTTGCCCTCGATAGCGAGCGAGCCATATACGGTTTTGATACGGTTGGCCTTGCGCAGGCGCAGACCGTCCTCTTGTTCGAGCCTTATCGCGTACCGCTCTATTTGTGCGGAGATTTCGGCGATTAGGTTGATCGCTTTGGATGATATAGTGAATGGCGGTGTGTCCATAATGATTGCTTGTGTTTATTCCCCTGCATAGTATCCGCCGCTCTTGGTGGCGCCCTTGAAGATTATCTTGCCTTCCTCGCGGAGGGCGCGGATGATGCGGGTCATCTTGGTGTAACTTATCTTGGGGAAATTCTTTTTCATATCTATCGACTTGACGCCCGGATTTTGGCGGATGTGTTCGAGGATTTCGGTCTCGGGGTTGATGCCGCGTATGTGCCGCGTCTTGCGGTCGCTGTATGTGGTGCCGAGGTTGGAGACTGCGATGTTGAGCGTTGTGAGGCAACATTTGCGTAGGAAGTCTGCGAAGGCGTCCTCGTCATAATTCTTGATGAGGGCGTCGTATTCTGCCTTCCATTTGTTGGGAATCACGATTGCAGGATAGCGGTATTTGTGCATAGTCAATGCCAATATCAGCCGCGCGAGATGCCCGTTGCCGCCTTTGAACGGGTGCATATAGATATAACGCCTGTATGCCGTGGCGGCGGTGTGGAAACATTCGGTGTTGTGATTGTCGTTGAGCCATTGGAGAAAGTCGTTGAGTTCCGCCTCGTAGTTGCGCCGCTCGGTGTCGGGGCGAATGAGACCGGCGGCTGTTTCATCGATGCGGCGGTAAAACAGGCGATGCATATCGGCGACGTCTTGTGTCTGGATGGCTGATTGTTCGGCAATGGTCAACATCTTGGTATATGCGTCGCGGAGTCCGAGTATTTCAAGTGCCACTTTAAGTGTTGGATCGGCGAGAGAATCGATGTTTTTGAGGGTGCGCATAGTATTGACACGCGACACGCGGTCGCCTGCGATGTTGACGCTGTTGTAGATGAAGTGCGTCATCAGTTCCTCGTTGGCGTGGTGCAGCGATTCTTCTTCGGTGTCTTTGGCTGCAAGTATCCTCTGTCGGAGTTCCTCTATCTCGTCGTCTTGCGGTATGTAGTCGATGTCCTTTTGCATAGCGTGGCTTGGTTATTAATGATGACGCTAAGTTAATATTTTGTAGCGGGATTTGCAAATAATCTCAAATAATTTTTGTTGCATCATACAAAAATATTGATTATCTTTGCCGTCGAAGACATTTTACTGAGATTAATTATGGCAAAATACCTCAACCCGAAAATCGATTTGACCTTCAAGAAAGTCTTTGGCGAGCATCCCAACCTTGTCAAAAGCCTTCTTAACGCCTTGCTGCCGTTGCCGGAGGGGATGGAGATTTTGACAGTGGAGTACCTCACCAACGAAACTGTCCCCGACAATCCCGGCAAGAAACTTTCCATTGTGGACGTCCGTTGCACCGACAATTACGGGCGTGGATTCATCGTGGAGATGCAGTCGCTGTGGAACGGAGAATTTTTTTCACGCACATTATTTAATGCGGCGGCAATGTACTCCAAACAGTTGGACAAAGGCACATCTTTCGAAAGGTTGCGAGAGGTATATGCACTTGCACTCGTCAACGACAATGCCTTTAAATACGATGGTGACAGCGGTTATATTCAGGAGTTTTACATCGCCAACAAGAATCATCCTGATGACATCCGCAAAGAACTCGCGCTGATTTTCGTAGAACTGCCCAAATACAAGCCCGTTGACCGTGGCAGTCGTGCCATCAAGGAATTGTGGCTCAGGTTTTTGACGGAGATAGACGAAGCCACCAAAAGCGTTGACAAGGTTTTGACTGACAACCCCGAAATAAGCGAGGCTTTGGAGATTGTAGAACGTTCTGCCTATTCGGACGGCGATCTCTATAAGTACAACGACTACCGTCTCGAAATAATTACACAGCGCAATGCAATGAAAAACGAGCGTGAGGACGGATATGCCGAAGGCGCAAAAGCCCAAGCCTTCGAAACCGCACGCCGTATGCTCGCCAAAGGTCTTGACGTCGCAACCATTGCAGAACTCACCGGCCTTGCCCCAGACGAAATCTCAAAAATTCAATAGCCAAAATCACAATTTCCACGGCAGCCGTTCCCAAATCCAATCTGGTATCGACTTCCAAAATTGCACCAAAAACCAGTATTTCCAGTCGATGATTGCTTTGCGGCGGCGGTGGGTGAGAGCCTTGAAAATCCGTTTGGCGGACGGGGCGAGCGGGAGAATCATAGGGTAATTGTTGCCGTCGGCAAGAAGGTCGGTGTCGATGAAACCCGGGCGGATGTCGGTGAATTTGATGTTGGCTTTGGTCATCTTAGAAAGACGCGCAAGGCTTTGAATATAATGACTTTGCATACGTTTGGTCGCGCTGTAAGCCGGTGCACTGCCAAGTCCTTTGGTGCCGGCGATGCTCGAAACTACTGCGATGTGTCCGCCGCCGTTGTCTCTGAAATAATTGAACGCTGTAGCCACACACTGCACAAAACCCATCGAATTTGTCTTGACGGTATCAATCTCGGTCTTTAAGTCGAGTGGAATGTTGTTGTGTCCGACGCCCGCCACGTGGAAATATACGTCGGCTTTACTATCGCCACCAAGCATTTGCAGGAGCGTTTTAGGGGCGTCGGGGGCTGTAATGTCCAATTCCACAGCCTTCACCCTGTCGGGCGCAATTTGCACAAGCGTCTGCAAACGGTCAATGCGCCTCGCCGCGACCACTACCTGCCATCCAGCCTCAATGTATAGTTTGGCGACCTCGTGCCCAATGCCCGACGACGCGCCTGCAATCACGATTTTTTTCATGGTAATTCTTTTAAGTTTGACGCAAAGGTATATAAAATACTGCGTTGCAAAAACGACTACTGAAATTATTTTTGTTTTTGTGCCGACAATATACTAATTTTGCGGAATAAAATGAGGAGAGAGGAAGTAGGAGAGATTTAATGAGGAGAGAGGAAAGATTTTTGATTGAAGTATAAAGTAAAATAAATATAGTTAATCTATTGATGATTAATAATTAATAAAAAACTAATAAAGATATGTCAGAACAGACCAAGCAATATAAGCGCATTCTCGTAACGTCGGCGTTACCGTATGCCAATGGCCCTATACATATTGGGCACATGGCGGGTGTGTACATCCCGTCGGATATTTATGTAAGGTATCAACGTCTTCGTCATCGCGACGTAATCCACGTATGCGGCTCCGACGAACACGGCGTGGCTATCACCATGAGGGCTCGTAAGGAGGGCATCACGCCCCAGGACGTCATCGACAAGTACCACGCCCTCAATAAGAAAGCGTTTGAGGACTTTGGCATTAGTTTCGACATCTATTCGCGCACGTCATCGGACATCCACACGCAGACTTCGCAGGAGATTTTCAAGAAACTCTACAATGATGGCAAGTTTGTCGAGAAGACCACCGAACAGTATTATGACGAGGAGGCTCATCAATTTCTCGCCGACCGCTATATCACCGGCACGTGCCCTCATTGCGGCAATACGGGGGCGTATGGCGACCAGTGCGAGAAGTGCGGCACAAGTCTCGACCCGACGGATTTGATAGACCCAAAATCGACGATTTCGGGCAGCAAACCGGTCTTGAAAAAGACCACGCATTGGTACATGCCGCTCGACCAGTACCAGCAATTCCTCGAAAAATGGATTCTCCAAGACCACAAGAATTGGAAGGTCAACGTCTATGGACAGTGCAAGAGTTGGCTCGACCAGGGATTGCAGCCGCGTGCCGTGAGCCGCGACCTCGATTGGGGCATCCCCGTACCCGTGGAGGGCGCGGAAGGCAAGGTGCTTTATGTATGGTTTGATGCGCCGATTGGCTACATCTCGTTCACCCGCCAACTGACCCCCGATTGGGAAAAATATTGGAAAGATCCCGATACAAAACTCGTCCATTTCATCGGCAAGGACAATATCGTGTTCCATTGCATCGTGTTCCCGTCGATTTTGAAGGCTGAGGGCACATACATCCTGCCCGACAATGTGCCCGCCAACGAGTTTTTGAATCTCGAAAACGACAAGATTTCCACGTCTCGTAATTGGGCGGTTTGGCTTCACGAATATAATGAGGATTTCCCTGGCAAACAGGACGTTTTGCGTTATGTCTTGACTGCAAACGCTCCCGAAACCAAGGACAACGACTTCACGTGGAAGGATTTTCAACAGCGCAACAATTCTGAACTTGTGGCTGTGCTTGGCAACTTCGTTAACCGCACGTTGTTACTCACCGAAAAGTATTTTGGCAACGTTGTTCCGCAGCCGTCCGCGCTTACGGATTACGACAAGGAAACCCTCGCCAAAATCGCCCAAATCAAGGCTGACACCGAGCAGAGCATAGAACTCTACCGTTTCCGTGAGGCTTTGAACAATGCAATGGGTCTCGGTCGCCTCGGCAACAAGTACATCACCGATATGGAGCCGTGGAAGGTATGGAAAACCGACCCGGAGCGTGTGAAGGCTATCCTTTATGTAAACCTTCAAATAACTGCCGCCATTTCCACTGTGCTTGAGCCATTTATTCCTCATTCAACTGCCAAGCTGCGCGGCTTTATGAACATCGCTGACACTTTGGAATGGGACACTGTCGGCAATGTGGAACTCGTAAAACCCGGTCATCAGTTGAACAAGTCGGCGTTGCTCTTTGAACCCATCACAGACGAGGTGGTTCAGGCTCAGGTCGATAAGCTCAACCGCACCAAGATTGAGAATCAGCGCGAGAATTTCAAGCCTGAGGATCAGAAGCCCATCGTTACTTTTGACGATTTCAATAAGTGCGACATCCGCACCGCCACCATCCTCGCCGCTGAGAAGGTTGCCAAGACCAACAAACTCCTGAAACTCACCGTTGACACCGGCATCGACCAGCGCACGATAGTTTCGGGTATTGCAGAACATTACAAGCCCGAAGAAATTGTTGGTCGCAAGATACTGATGATTGTTAACCTCGAACCCCGCAAAATCAAGGGCATCGAGAGCCGTGGAATGATTCTCTGCGCCACCGACGCCGCCGGTGCGCTCCATTTCCTCAATCCCGACGCGGAAATCGAGAATGGTTGCCAAATAGGGTAGGGGCGTACCTCGTGTACGTTCCTGTACCTCGTGTACGTTCCCGTACAGAAGATGATTATTTCATCAAATCCACCACAATCGACATTGGACGGAAGGGGCTTTGGCCCCTTTCGTCGTTGTCGGGGGTGCGTTGCACAAAACCTTTGGAATAGTCGATTTTTTTTGTTACTGGCGTGCCGTCGGTGTCGTAGTAATGATAAAATTCGTATTTGGTAAAATTGGTCTTTTTCACCAATTCCAATGTCGATTCGTATGTCGGGAACCACAGATGCCCGCCGTCGCATACTTTGCCGTCCACGAATGAGCCGCCGCCGTCGGGGTCGAAGACGATTTTGCCGTCGTTGTCCTTGATGCAACGGTTGTTGTAGAGGTCGAAACGGTAGTCGGGTATGGAAATCCTCAAATATCCGCCGGGTTTGAGGATACGGTAGATTTCGTTGATTGCGGCTGGCAGCGCGTCATATTCGATATGCTCAAAAACGTCCTCCGCCTGGTATGCGTCGATAGAATTGTCGGGCAGCGGGTACGGTTTGCAAACGTCGTGGAGAATGGTCTGATAGTTTGCACGTTTGATGGAAAGCCCCACAAGGCCTTTTATCTTGTATTCCTTCCTGAATGGAATGTCGCCCGCATAGAGGAAAATGAAGTCGCGATCTTTGATTTTTTCAAAGGTCAATTTGTTGAATACGTTGATGTAACGCAGTTTGGAGATTATTTGTGACAGTTTGTTCATTATTTCATTGTTGTTTTTGCAAATGTAGTTACAAATGGGCAATCCTGCAAATTTTTCAAAAATAATTTTGTTGCGCTGCGTTTTTGGCGTATTTTTGCGGCAGGATTAATACTATCAATGATTATGACACAATCAGAAAAAATTGCAAAATACGAGGAGATTGTTCCTCAGATAGAGGCTCTTGTGAGCGGTGTGGAATATGGCATCAGTTCGCTTGCCAATATTGCGGCGGTGATTCATAGGAATATGAATTTCTTTTGGACGGGATTTTATGTCGTTGATGGCGATTTTTTGCTTTTGGGACCATTTCAGGGCGATGCGGCTTGCATCAGGATTCCAAAGGGCAAGGGCGTATGCGGCAGCGCGTGGGCGCAGGGCAATACGATTGTCGTGAAGGATGTCGAGGAGTTTCCCGGACATATCGCTTGCAGTTCGCTTTCAAAGTCCGAAATCGTTGTCCCCGTTTTTTCCAATAGCGGCAATATCACGGCTGTTTTGGATATCGACAGCGACACCCTCGCAACCTTCGACGATGTTGACAAAAAGTATTTGGAAAAGATTGTAGAGACGTTGAAGGGGTATGAGAGGTTTGTTTAGAGGAGAGATGGGGAAGATATGACGTTGTGATTAACACATTTTCCCTGTTTTGATTTCATTGTCCAAGTATGTGAAAACATATTTAGGACTTTGAAAATATAGACCGGTCTTTGTTTCGGATAATTTTTGAAATGTTTCCGAATTGTACAATACATCAAACGCCGTTTCTATCGTATAGCCGTATTTGTCCGTCAATAATGAGATAAGGTTTTTGGTTATGTATTCTTTCATATATGCAATTTCTGACTCTTTCATATTTTGTGTAATGTTTTAAGTGATTCTATTGTGCAAAAGGCGTATTGATATGTTATACCCTTGAAAAATTTGAGCCTTTCAAGGAATTCATCAATGCTGATATAGCCCTCTTTATATTTTACAATCTGCATACCTACTTTGTCGTTAGCGATAGGCCCGTAAACGATGTCGTAGTCGTGTGATGCTGAATTTGCTTTGTTCCTATTGTAAAAGACAAATTCTGCCCATTCTTTTGTGTATCCCGTAAACTTTAATACATTTAGTTTCGGGTCTTCGGTGTATTCAAATTTTGTGATTACAGCCTCCCCACCTAAAATTGAGGATTTGTAATCTGCCATTTCCTTAGCCTGTTTCCGATTGGCCGAAAGGTAAAACGCCTTGCCAAAGTCCTTGAATGGCTTTGATTTTTGCAGGTTGATTTGTTCGATTTCTGTATTTGAACCGTGGTATAGTATCATAATTCGCCTCCCGCTCTTCTACAAAAATTGCTCATATCGTCAATCGTGTCGTCCATACTGAGCGTGTGCATAATGTCGTAGTGGTCAATCACCACTCCAATGCCGCCAAAACGTTTCATATACCTAAATGCCTGACTGTCCGTCAGCGAAAAGCGTTTGGCGAACTCTCTGATGAATACAACAAGGTACTCTATTGTATTTTGTGATGTTTTTGGCATAACCTTTCTTTTTTTTACGCTCCAAATGTAAGCAATATTTTTGGCTTTTCAAAATAATTTGTTTCCAAAAATTTTGATTTTTGCAGAGTTTTAGAAACATTTATGTATTCCCAAATATAACAAAACAGCCACAGAGACGAACCCATGTGGCTGTTTTTATTCTATGTTTGGAGATAAGTAAAAACATAGTTACTTAATTGGTTACTCTCTCATACGACTCCAAGTCTGATGCGCTACCTGATGTCCTCAATAGGCTCAGTGCATCGCCATCGAGACCGAATATGGTATAAGTTAATACTCCGTGGTCACCACAATCCAGTGTCAATACCGAGCCTGCGAAGGAATAATCTCCTGTGTAGGTTTCCTTTTGACCTTGTGAGACAAAAGTCACAGTCACCTTGCCGTTTTCGTCGAATGTGTATGTCCAATATTTGTTGTCGGGAACGAGTGCCAACCCATTCTTGTCGTCGTCTTCATACCCCGACTTCATTATCAAAGTGACTTTCCACATGCCAATGATGTCTTTTGCGTAGTCAATGGAGGGTTTTGTTGTTTCTTCCAAAACGTCAATTTTGCCGCTGTATGGAATAAGTTTTAACACATGACCATAGTCTGCGCTTACAGTGTTTTGGAATACAAGAGTGTCGCCCCTGAACTCGTAAAGCATTTCACTGAGTTCCAATTCGCCCAAAAGTTGATTGCCATCAAGCCAGTATTTGCCTCTGGTCGTTTCCTGGGGTTGTCCGTTGATGTATGAAGTTGAGATGACTTCTTTTTCGTCAAACTTCATCAATACGTAAGTCATATTGTCATAATCCCACGACTGGCTTTTGCCATTGACTATCATCTTTACGAAAACCATTTTCCAAGTGCCTATAAGCGGATTGTTGTCGCCGCTGTTTGTCTTGGTTGAGTCTTTGCTGTTCTCTTTGACGATTTTGTCTTCTTCGTCTTCATCGCCGCATGACTGCAATCCCAGTCCAAAAAACGTCATGCATATCACGGCGATTAGGAAAAACTTTTTTTTCATGTTTTTTGTGATTTGCTTTTTAATTTAAAAGGTTGTCCAAAAGCCTTGCAATCTTTTAGACAACCCTTTGCTGTTCATGAGAATGTTTGTTACTGGTTGAATTTTTTGTATGTAGCAACAAATTTGATTTTTATACCCTCGTCTTCTGCTTCTCCTGTCAATGTCAGGGTGTCGCCGTTTACAGAGAATGTCATTGATATTCCCTCGCTACCTTTGAAGGTGTTTCCTGAATAGGTGATGTTTTCGATTTCAGGTTCACCAGGGATGCCGTTTTTGTAGGTAACGGTGATTAGTTGGGTTGCAGAAAATGTGAGCAAATCGTAATCCTTGTCGGTGGCGGATTCTTTTTCTACCTCACCGTCCTCTGATACTTCTGTGGAGACTAATTTCCACACACCGTAGAGTTGGTCTTGACTGTTGTTGTCATCATCGTCGTCCTTGCAGGACACGAAACATGTGCAAAGCATTGCAAGTATGCAGCACATCATTGCCACAAAGTTTTTACGTTTCATTTTGTTTTGTTTGTTTGATTATTTATTCAAATTTCGTGGCAAATATACAACTATATGTTATATCAAAAAAAAAAAACGGTTAAGTTTTTGTTAAGATTTGTAATTTTTATTAAATATTGTTTAATATACGTAGTCTATTCACTTAATACATATCCCTCATATCTTGTCTATTGCCTTAATGAAATCTTTGTTGGTAAGGTTATCGTAGATGGAAATGTAATTGTTTTTGTCGAAATTTGCAAATAAAATGATGTTTTAGAGATGCGGCGTTTTTGATGTGTAGAGACGCAAAATTTTGCGTCTCTACAATGGGCGTCCGCATCATCATCTAACAAAAAGAGCCGCCATAAATCATTATGACGGCTCTAATCTTTATTCTCTAATCTTTATTCAAAAATTAGTCCTTGATATTAGCCTTCAAGAACTCCCTGTTGAGCCTTGCGATGTGGGCGATGGAGACGCTCTTGGGACATTCGAGTTCGCAGGCACCGGTGTTGGTGCAGTTGCCGAAGCC